>DAOVFI010000231.1 GCA_030673005.1 Planctomycetales bacterium | reverse complement strand
GTTCCGCCGGATAATTGAGTCCGTGCGTATCCCGTCCGGTCCGCCCGCGCCTGAAGGCCCGAATCTGCTGGGCGGGGAATGGACGCTGCACCGGGCCGAACTGCGGGGAGGATGCATGTGCCTGCGGACGCCGTGGAGGTGGTCGCCCGCGACGGCGACCCAGACGGTTACGGCCCAGCCCGGGCATATCTATCGCATCGCACTGGACGCACGCGCGACTGATGGGGCAGGCAATTATATAAGCGCCGAATACCTGCCCGATTCGTCCTTGTGGTCGTCCAATCCGGCAATGCTGCGGATCGACATTGAGCGCCTGGGACCGCACTGGCGACACTTCGAGTGGACATTCCGCGCCCCGGACGCCGGTCCCGTTCAGGATGCGGCGGGAAGCGGAACGTTCCGTATCCTGACCGGTAGCGACAAGCCAATCGAGGTGCGGAACGTTTTACTTCGCCGGTCGCACTGGCCGGCGCCGATTAATCTTGGCGGACGGCTCGAACCCGGCGATGCGGTTTATATCGATCGCACGCCCGCCGGCCTGCCGTCCATAATGCCCGGCGATCCTCCCGTGCATATTTACGAGAACCGCCTGTGCCTGCCGAGGTGGTTCCCCGTCGAGGAGGAGGTTTGTTTGTCGGACAACGAGCAGGTAATCGAGACCCTGCGATGGAAGGCGAACAATTTCGATCTGACGCGCCAGGTATTGATAACGCCGTTCGACCGGCGTGGGCAAAGGCTGGTTTTCGTCAGCGAAAACAGGGAGGCCTTCGAGACGGTCGCACGCAGGAAACGCACATTCCGACGCGCCAACGGTATGGGTGCGGTTACGTGGCACGGGCGCCTGCCTACCGGCAGGTAGGTCTCGCCCGTGTGTCTCAGGGCCGTCTCGGCCCTGCAAATTCGCCATCTCACGACTGAGACAGTTGTAGGCTGGCCCACCTTTTTTGCAAAATGAGCAAATCAACGAACTTTGTATTTCAACGCGCCGTATAGAAGGTTATGAAAATCATGGTCTGAAGAAATATACAAGTGGAGAAAGTTATGAGACGGATGCGCAGGTTTTTCCCCCTTGCGGGGATGATTCTGATTGTGGTGCTGTCAATAATGATGGGTCCCTGGCTGGTCGAGCAGGTTGCATACGCCGCCGCAAAGGGCGCCAACAATGCCGACCGCGAAGCGCTAATCGAACTTAGCCGGCGCGAGCAGGTCAGCAAGTTGTTCCGCGCCGTTGCAAAGACCGTCAAGCCGGCCGTTGTGGAGGTGCGGGTCGAGAAGAGGATTTCGGTCCCGCAGATGCCCGACCTGGAGGATTTTTTCCGCCGGTTCGGGGGCGAGGATATGCCCGGCCGGCGGTTCCGCCGGTTTCCCGAACGCCCCGAGCGGAAAGAACGTCGCCGCCCGCGCAAGTTCGTGCAGCGCGGGCTGGGCAGCGGGGTTATCATCGACGCCGAAAACGGATACGTACTGACGAATTATCACGTGGTCGGCGGGGCCGACAAGGTAGAGGTCGTCCTGGCAGACGGACGGAAGATCGAGACGGAATGGGTCCGCAGCGATCCGCATACGGACCTGGCGGTGGTGAAGATCAAGGCCGATCGGCTTATCTCCGCGCCGCTGGGCGACAGCGACAAGATGGAAGTCGGCGACTGGGTATTGGCAATCGGCGCGCCCGAACGCCTTCCCCAGACGGTAACAGCGGGAATCATCTCCGCTAAAGGCAGAACCACCGGCTCGCGCAATTACGAAAACTTCCTCCAGACCGACGCCGCCATCAATCACGGCAACAGCGGCGGCCCGCTGGTCAATATGCGCGGCGAAGTAATCGGCGTCAACACAGCCATCGTCTCGCGGACCGGCGTCAACGAGGGGATCGGGCTGGCAATCCCCTCGAACATGGCCAAAAAGGTAATGAAGCAGTTGATCGAAACCGGCAAGGTCGTTCGCGGGTTCCTCGGCGTAACGATTCAGGATGTGGACGCGGAACTGGCCCGGCGATTCAAACTGCCCAATGCCGACGGCGCGCTGGTAACGAGCGTAGTGAAGAACTCACCTGCCGATAAGGGCGGCGTCAAGGATGAAGACTTCCTCGTAGCCGTCGCCGGCAAGGCGGTCAAGGACGTCAATGGACTTCGACACCGGATAGCCGACGTAGCGCCGGGAAAGAAAGTCGAAATCTCGCTTTATCGCAACGGAAAGAAGAAGACTGTAACCGTCAAGATCGTCACCCAGCCGGACGACATGACCGCGATTGCCCCACGTGGCAAAACCCGCCCGAAGGAATATGGGCTTGAGGTTCAGACGCTTACCGAGGAACTGGCCGAGAAGGCCGGTTACGACGACGACACGAAGGGCGTGATTATCACCGACGTAGAGGCCGACAGCGACGCGGCCGAACGCGGCCTTCGGCCCGGCATTGTCATCGACCGCGTCGAGGGCAAAAAAATCGCTTCAGCCAGCGATTTCGCCTCGGCGGTCAAGGCCGCCAAAGGCAAAAAACTACTCCTGCGAGTCCTGTCGCCCGACGGCGGACGGAAATACGTCGTAATCGCGCCGAAATGATCGTAAGAAAAAGCCTGTAGGGTGCGGCAGGTTCTGTATCCTGCACACCGCGATTAGTAAATGGCGTTCGGTGTGCAGGAAAAAGAACCTTCCACACCCTACGACTGCGGAAAAACTGAATGTCGAATAAAGAACAAGGAATTTCGAATTTCGAAGTAAAAACGGATCGTCTTTTTTTTTACTTCATTATTCATAATTCCCTGTTCAATATTCAATATTCGCTTTTTGCTCCCGTTCGTGGTTTCGGTGTGCAGGGAAAAGAACCTTCCGCACCCTACGACTATTTCCTTCTGCGTCGCAGACACATAAAGGCGCCGATTACCAATAATGACAGAGAGGCCGGTTCGGGTATCGAGCCTGCGCCCTCGCCCCAGTCGCCCAGTACGGTGTCCAGGTCGTCCTGCCCGACGAAGAAGTCGCCCGACAGGTCCGCACGATGGTTGGCCGGCGGGACGTTCTCACCCCAGTCGCCCAGAACCGTATCCAGGTCGTCCTGGCCAACGAAGCCGTCCAGGTCGGCGTCGCCGCAGAAGAACTGCTTCGGGTCGGCGCTGTCGTAGTAGAGGTTCAGGCCGTTCAGGTCGATCGTAGCCCCGGCGTTCATTATAAGGTTGTTGACGTACACCGCCTCGTTGCCGGTGGCGCCATCGGACTGGTTGTCGAAATCATCGGAGAGTTTTATTCGCCCCGCCGCCGTTCCGCCAAGTTGCAGCGTGTCCAGCAGGAAATTGGCTTCGCAAAATCCGCCGATAACAGGTCCCATATCCTCACCGGCCGGCTCAATCGGGTTGGTAATGATACTTCCGCCTTCGAAGATAAGTTTAAGGTTGCCCAGCCCGGCAAGGTTTGCCGAATTGGTGCTTTTGTTCCTAAGTGCTGAGCCTGTCATATGGATAGTCGCACCGGCCTCTGTCGTCAGTGTTGCATCCTGTTCGAGAAAGAGCTCGTGCGCAACTGTTACATGACCGGTTGCGCCGATATCCAGCGTGCCGGTGCCCCAGACTTTGAGGGTTTTGCCCACGTGCACCTCACCGCCGTTCTGGACAGTAACACTCCCCGTGCCCCAGGAACCAAACTCGTTGCCCCCGACGTAGAGGGAGACACTGTTCCAGGTAGAACCGGTTCCGGTAACTGCAACTGAAATTGTGCCCCCGTAACCGTAAATATGGCAGATGGTATTCGAAACACTCCCGCCGTCGGTGATCTCGAGCGCGTTCGTGCTGGACGACGAGGTGACATCCAGCATACCGCTGTTAGTCCACGTCGATCCTGCGCCGGTAACAGTAACGGCGCCTTTCCAAATGTAGCCGCCGATGCTCGAAACACTCCCGCCGCCGGAGATCCCGAGCGTACCCGTGCTGGAGGAGTCTATTTTAAGTTCACCGTCGTTTCTCCACGTCGATCCGGCGCCGGTGACTGTAACTGTGCCCACAGAATTGGATTCTTTTCCAATGTAACTACTGCCATTCGAAACACTACCGCCGTCAGAAATTACGAGCGTGCCCGTACCGCCGAAGTATCCGACTATCAGAGACTCAGAACCGAGGTTTACATTGTTCCAATTCGAGTCGGCGCCGGTAACAGTAACAGTGCCGTCGTTAATGAAGCCGCCATCGCTGGAAACTGTCCCGCCGTCAAATATATCGAGCGTGCCGGTGCCTTCTCCTCCATAGCATGAGCCGATGTTTAATGAGAAAATGTTGCTCCACGTCGATCCGGCGCCGGTTACTGTAACTGAGCCAGCGGCACCAGACCCGCTACCAATTCTGGCGCTGGTATTCGAAACACAGGCGCCGTTATGGATGTACATCGAAGCGGCGCCGGTAGGAGCGATATATAGACCGCCGAATGATGCGGATGTGGACGGGCCATCGACTGTGATAGACCCGCCGTCGTCGGTAGTAACATCCCACGTTGTCTGCGGCGAGCCGGACAGGACGGTCAGGATGTCGGACTCGTAAGGCCCGCCCCCCGGCAACCAGTTGTTCCCGTTATACCAATTGTCATCGAGAACGCCG
>DAOVFI010000425.1 GCA_030673005.1 Planctomycetales bacterium | reverse complement strand
CGGCCTCGAGCGCCTTTACCAGCGACGCCTCGGTGTATCGCGGCGGCGGCTGGGTGAAGTGCTGGCTCGGATCCAGCGCCACCGGCGCGACGGGCGTACCGGCAGACAGATCGGGAATGTGCTGCTCCTTGCGGGCGGGCAGGCCGGCGACCTTCAGATAACCGTCGAAGGTCAGCCTCCGCCCGACGGCCTTGAAGACGGCCTTGCCTGCGGGAGTCCCGGCGGCGACGGCGACGTCCGTAACGGACCACTCGGCAGGCGACATCTGGCAGGAGACGAACCGGCGCCAGATAAGGTCGTAGAGTTTGAACTGGTCGGCGCTGAGGGCGCCCTTGAGCGATTCGGGCGTAAGCGTAACGTCGGTTGGTCGGATTGCCTCGTGAGCGGCCTGGGCGCGCTTGCTGGAACGATAGACGTTGGGCTTTTCCGGCAGGTAACTCTCGCCGAAGGTCTCGCCGATAAACTGCCTCGCCTGTCCGACGGCCTGGGTCGAGAGGTTCACACTGTCGGTTCGCATGTACGTAATCAGCCCGACGCTGCCGGAGCCGGGGACCTCCACGCCCTCGTAGAGCTGCTGGGCGATTCGCATGGTCCGGCTGGTCGAGAATCGCAGCCTCACCGACGCCGCCTGCTGCAACGTAACGGTGGTGAACGGTGGGTGCGGCCTCTGGCGGGTCGTGCGTTCGTTGACCGACTCGACCGAATAATCCACCCCCGCCTTCCGGTCCACTCGCCCAACGACCTTGACGCGCCGGCCGGCAGGTCCTTTGCCGTTGGGGTCGTCGTATTCTTCGAGCGACTCGACAGTCAGGCCGATCGCCTCGCTGATCTGCCGGGCCGTCGCAAGGTCGGGGCATTTGAACCGCTTGCCGTTCCATTCGACAAGTTCGGCCTGGAATGCGCCCTTTTCGGCGAGGAATTCGTATTGCTTCGCCAGGGTCGGGCCTTTGCCGTTCTCGTCGTCGGTTGCCAGGAACCGCTTCCACTGCTCGGAAAGGTCTTCGACAGCGGCAAGGTCGGTCGTGAAAATGCCTGATAACTTCCAGAATTCTTCCGGCGTGAAGGCCTCGATCTCCCGCTCGCGGTCGACGATGATACGAACTGCCACCGACTGAACGCGACCTGCCGACAGGCCGCGGGCTACCTTTTTCCACAGAAGCGGGCTGACCTGGTAGCCGACGATGCGATCCAGTATCCGCCGCGCCTGCTGGGCATCGACCTTGTTGGGATCGATACTGCCCGGTTCGGAAAAGGCCGCCTCGATGGCGGATTTGGTTATCTCGTTGAAGATCACCCGTCGGAGTCGGTCTTTCGGTATCTTCAGCGCCTCGGCCAGATGCCAGGCGATTGCCTCGCCCTCGCGGTCAAGGTCGGTCGCCAGGAAGACCTCCGGTGCGTTCCTGCTGAGTTTTGCCAGTTCGGTCAGGACTTTTTTTCGCCCTTTAAGTGGTTCGTAGGTCGGTTTGAAATCGTCTTCCAGGTCAACGCCGAGGTTCTTTGTAGGCAGGTCGCGGACGTGTCCCATCGAGGCCTTGACGACGAAATCGCTTCCGAGGTAGCGGTTTATCGTCTTTGCCTTTGCGGGCGACTCGACGATGACCAGTTTTTTACCATCCGCCCGACCTGCCGACCTGCCTAGCGATTTCTGCCTCGGCGCCCCGGACGGCGCAGCCTTGCCGCGCCCGCCCCGTGGAGGGGCCTTCGTTCGAGAGTCTGTTTTGACGGCTGTCTTACCCATCTTCAACGCCTATTCGGCTTGCCCGGTAGGGATACTGAAGAAAAAAACGTGGCTAATAGTTGGTTCTGACAAGAACCTTGTCAAGGTTTCTTTTATCCGCCAGGTATGTCGTCGTCGGTATATTCTACCGTAACGCTCTGTAAATATATGAAATAGATAAAAAATTCCCCTATGGAAAATGCTTCAGCGATGCAGGCTCCGGTCTCACACATCACCGTTTCTGGCGATGGCCCGGTCTTCGTAAGGCCCGAGCAGCCGACGGTAGCACTCCAACTGGCAGCAGGTCAGCACCCCGCCGATAAAATCCTGCGCGCGGGAGTACCGCATCCCCTTCGCCTCCAGGTACCGCTTGATGATCGAATAGATAATGTAATTAAGGTGCCCCTTGGCGACATCGTCGTCCAGAGACGCCAACTTCGCGACGACATCTTCGATGGTCTGTTCATATTGTCCTCTGTCTTCCTGCTGTATGTACGGCATGGTTTGTCCCTCAAAGAGTCATTTTATCCAAGACAGGGTCTGGTAGTCTGTTACAGCCCCAACATTCTTCTATGAATTTGAAATTACGACAAGTTTTTCCAGCGCGTCGGCGGCTGTTCCCGAATCGAGTGCCTCTGCCGCCGGGGCGAGTCCGGCGGCGATGGTCTCTGCCTTGTCGGCGACGGCCAGGGCGGCTGCGGCGTTAAGGACGACGATGTCGCGGTCGGGACCGGGTCGGCCGGCCAGGACTGCACAGATGCGCTGGGCCGA
>DAOVFI010000117.1 GCA_030673005.1 Planctomycetales bacterium | reverse complement strand
AAGTTACGCCTGTAAGAAACGAACTGCTCCGGCAGATTCTGAAACCATATATCATATCGGAAAAAAGTGATTCGGACATATCATTTTCAAAGGAAATTTACCAAGCGCGCCGGGCGGCATCCGGCGCATCTCTACAACTACAAATGCTGTTCGCCGGCGTTCGGTTGGGTATAATAGCCCCGCCCATGAAATCGTGCGAAGGCAATTTTGCAAGTCAGCGCCTGGCGATGATCGAGCATCAGCTCCGCGCCCGCGGCATCACCGATGAGCGTGTTCTGGAAGTGATGGGCGATCTGGCTCGCGAGCAATTCATCGGCCCCGCCCATCGGCACGAGGCATACGAAGACCGGCCTGTGCCTATCGGGTCCGGGCAGACCATTTCCCAACCTTACATAGTGGCGCTGATGAGCCAGGAACTGGCGGTCGGGCCGGACTGTCACGTGCTGGAGATAGGCGCCGGCAGCGGCTATCAGACGGCGATCCTGGCGCGCCTTGCGAAGGAGGTCTTCGCCGTCGAGCGGATCGCCGAACTGGCCCGCCGGGCCGGGGATGTGCTGGACGAGTTGGGAATCACCAACGTAACCCTTACCACCGCCGACGGCACGCTCGGCCTGCCCGAACACGCCCCTTTCGACCGGATCATCTGCGCCGCAGCCGGGCCTGACGTGCCTGAAGCGTGGATCGAGCAACTCGCCGACGGCGGACGGATCGTAATGCCAGTCGGCGGCTCGGAAACGCAAAACCTCATCGCACTCGACAAGCACGGCCAGAAAACAAGCCGCCGAAACCTCTGCGGCGTCCGGTTCGTCCGACTCATCGGACAGCAGGGGTGGAACGATTACGCATAGTCAATTGACGATTGTAAGTGCTTGAGCAGCGCCGGGGCAATCTGTCTTGACAATTCCGGGCCGGACGCTATTATCGTAGTCTGAACTGAAGGCGAAATCGAGCAAGACAAGGGGCAAACAATGAAGCGAATTATTATCGTTATGGCACTGGCAATGCTGGCGGCGGCGGGCTGCAAGAAACCCACCGGCCCGAAGACAACGGAAATCGAGGCCGTCGATCGACCTGCGTCCGAACTGATGCCCGAAACGCCGGCGACGGAAAATACGACCCGGACGGAAACCGCCACCGAGTCCACCACAGACGCGACCGATACGACTACCGATCCACCCCCGCCGGCAAGGACACACACCGTCCGCAAGGGTGATACCCTCTGGTCGCTGGCTATGAAATTCTACGGCGACGGCAAGCGATGGAGGGAAATCGCACAGGCCAACAACATCGAAGACGAAACAAAACTGCCAATCGGGAAGGTGTTGACAATTCCCTGATCCCTTTAATCCCATACAGGTACAAATTGAATGTCGAATAACGAACACAGAATGTCGAATTTCGAAGTAAAAAAGAAGTAAAAAACAGTCTGTCCGGCAAGCCGTCTTTGAAGGGTGTTTTTACTTCTTCATTCAAAATTCCGTGTTCAATATTTGACATTTTCTTATAGTGACCAAGTGGCATCTCTTGAACTTGACACGCCGGTTCAATACGTCAAGGGCGTCGGTCCGCGCCGGGCCGAGCAATTGGCCACATCGGGCGTGCGGACCGTCGAGGACCTCCTGCTGTACTTTCCCCGTCGGTTCAATCTTCGCCGACAGGTCCAGCCCATCAAGACGCTCCGCGGCGACGAGCCGGCCGCCACCGTCGCCGGCGTCGTCGGCGAGACTAACTACCACGCCTTCGGACGGCGTCCTTACTTCGAGTGCGGACTCGACGACGGGTCCGGTTGGGTCGTGCTGAAATGGTTTCACGGCCGATACCTCCAGGGGCAGATAAGGACCGGCATGCACCTGGGCGTCAGCGGGAAAGTTACCGTCTTCAGGGAAACGCTCCAGTTCGTCAACCCGAGGTGGGAGGTGATCTGGGACCCGGCTGGGACTAACCTCCAGGTCGATGAACTGCTTCCGGTATATCCGGCCTGTGGGCCTCTGCCCAGCGGGTTGATAGCCAACCTTATCAAGCGCGTCCTGCCGGAGGCCCGGCGGCTGCTGGCGCGGTGGTTCGACGACGAACACCTGCGCCGGCGCGACCTTCCCGACCGCCCCGCCGCCGTCGTCGCGATGCACCGCCCGGAAGACAGCGCCGCCTGGACACGCGCACGCCGGCGACTTGCATACAACGAGTTTGTCCTGATGCAATTGGGCATCGCGCTTCAGCGGATGCGAGCTGTCAGCCGACCTGCTCATTCGCTGACCGTCAGCGAAAAAATCGACCGTCGCATCCGCGCCCGATTTCCCTTCGACCTGACGGCCGCCCAGGACAGCGTCATCGGCGAGATTTCCGCCGACCTGGCCAGGCCCCGACCGATGAACCGCCTGCTCCAGGGCGACGTCGGCTCCGGCAAAACGGTCGTGGCCTTGTACGCGGCTCTTGTTGCGGTCGCGCATCGCAGGCAGGCAGCCATTATGGCCCCGACCGAGATACTCGCCCGTCAGCATTTCGCCAAGGTCGAGCAGTACCTTTCCGGTTCGCGCGTGCGGAGCGCCCTGCTGGTCGGGGCGCAGAGGCCGGGCCAGCGCGCCGACATCCTCGAGCGCCTCGCTGGCGGCGAGATCGACATCGTCGTCGGCACGCACGCGCTGCTCTCGGAGAAGGTCCGCTTCCGGTCGCTGGCCGTAACGGTCGTCGATGAGCAGCACAAGTTCGGCGTCCGCCAGCGGAGCGGTTTCCGCGCCAAGGGCTTCGCGCCGCACTGCCTGGTGATGACGGCTACGCCAATTCCGCGAACGCTGGCGCTGACGGTCTTCGGCGACCTCGACGTCTCGGTCATCGACGAAATGCCACCGGGCAGGGGCAGAACCGCAACCCGCTGCGTCGATAAGTCGCAGATGCCGGAGGTAATCGAGTTCGTCCGTGAGCGCCTTGCAGCCGGTCAGCAGGCGTATTTCGTCTATCCGCTCGTGGTCGATGCGGGCAATACGCAATTAAAGGCCGCACAAACCGCCTTCGAGGAATTTACCAGCCGGGATTTTACCGACTACACGATCGGGCTTATCCACGGCCAGATGCCAACCGCCGAGCAGCAGTCGGTTATGAGGCGTTTTGCCGCCGGCGAGATTCGCGTCCTGGTCGCCAGTACGGTCGTCGAGGTCGGCCTGGACGTGCCGAACGCCAACGTTATGGTCGTAACGAACGCCGAGCGTTTCGGCCTGGCGCAACTGCACCAACTGCGCGGCAGGATCGGGCGAGGCGCCGATAACGCCGCTTGCATCCTCGTCGCCGGCAGTAAGAACCCGATAGCCGCCGAGAGGCTGCGGGTACTGACCGAGACTTCCGATGGCTTTAAAATCGCCGAGGCCGACCTGCGCCTTCGCGGGCCTGGCGAGTTCTTCGGAACGCGCCAGCACGGCCTGCCGGAACTGAAAATCGCCGACCTCATCGACGACTACAAACTCCTGCAAATGGCCCGACGCGATGCGTTCGCCATCATCAACGCCGACCCCGACCTCTCGGCCCCGCAGCACCAAATCCTACGGGCCGAAATGCTCAAAGCCTACGGCGGACGAGTTGGTCTTATTGCAGAAGGATAAGTCGGTAGGATGCGGAAGGTTCTTTATCCTGCACACCGCGATTAGCGAATATGACACTAAATGGCGGTTTCGGTGTGCAGGGAAAAGAACCTTCCACACCATACGACTACCGTTTAAATCAAACTTTTGACCGCCGCCGCCGGCGCCGGTAGCATATTGTCTGATTTCCAAGCATTTTTAAAAAGCGGAGACGCCAGTGAAGAAGTTGGAAGAGACAATCAGCGCCCTGAAGTACAACGAGGCCGGGCTGATACCGGCGGTTATCGTGGACGCCGACGACAAGGGCGTGCTGATGATGGCGTGGATGAACGCCGAATCGCTGCGAATGACCATCGAGACGGGCAGGACGCACTTCTGGTCTCGCAGTCGCGGCAAGTTCTGGATGAAAGGCGAATCCTCAGGCCACACGCAGGAGGTCAAGGCCGTCTATACCGACTGCGACGCCGATACTCTGGTCATCGAGGTACTCCAGCACGGGGCTGCCTGCCACAAAGGTTATCGCTCCTGCTTCTATCGCAGACTCGGGGCCGACGGAAATTGGGAAGTGATTGCCGAAAAAGTCTTCGACCCCGAAGCAGTGTACAAGGAAAAGAAGAAACCGTAGGCCGGGACGCGTGGCATGGGCGTCGCTTCGTCGCCATAGCTATGGAGCGTCGGCGACTCGCCCATGCTGTTTATCTTATGCAGATTTACGTCCCGGCGCCCGATCACGGGCGAGACCTACCTGCCGGAAGGGAACGGCCATGCGTTGGTTGCAGACAGGATGTGTTCTGGTCGCGATAGCATTGGTATCCGTCGATTCAGCCGGTGCGCAGCAGGCCCGACAGTGGGACGCTGAAAAGGTTGAAAAGGCCATTGAAAAGGCCAAGGCTTACCTGTGGTCGCAGTGGTCTAAAGACGAAAATCGCTGGAAGTCTTCCGGCAGGGCGGCGCGGGGCGAAGGCACGACCGCCCTGTGCGCTTACGCGCTGTTAACAGCCGGCGAAAGCCCGCAGAAGCCCCGCATGAAAAAGACGCTCATGCGGCTCGCCAAGGTCAAGACGAACAGCACTTACGCCCGTGCGGTGCGGGCCAACGCCTGGGCAGTTCTCGGTCCGCACAGCCGGCATTCCAAAAGACTCACTAAAGACATCGAGTGGCTCATCAAGGCCATGGACGCCAAAGGAAGGTACGATTATTCCGGAGCCGTTCGTGATAACACAAAACCCGACAAAGGCGAGCTTATATCGTGGGACAACTCCAACAGTCAATTGGCCGTGCTGGGTGTCTGGGCGGGAATGTGCAACGGCGTGAAAGTGCCCACGGAATACTGGCAACTTGTGGAACGGCATTGGAAAAAATGTCAGAATCCCGACGGCGGCTGGAGTTATCAGCATGTCAGGGGCAATCGCAGTTACGGCTCCATGACCGCCGCCGGACTTGCGACGATGTTCATCTGCTTTGACGTTATAAACTACAAGCAGTTCGTCGATTGCGATGTCGATTCGGACTACGCTCCGGTTACACGCGGGCTTGAGTGGATGGACAAGCACTTCACAGCGGACACGAATCCCGGCAAGCCGAAAAACTGGCACTATTATTACTACCTCTATGGCGTCGAGCGGGTGGGGCTGGCCAGCGGGTACAAGTATTTCGGGAAGAAGGACTGGTACAAACTGGGCGCATCGAGCCTGTTTCGAAGGCAGCTCTCCGGCGGCCAATGGGGCAAAGGTCTTATCGATACCTCCTTTGCGCTGCTGTTCCTGGCGAGGGGGCAGCACCCCATCCTGTTCAATAAACTCAAGTATCCCGGTTCATGGAACTGTCGTCCGAGGGACCTGGCCAACCTGACGCGGTGGATATCACGCGACTATGAAAAACCGGTCAACTGGCAGATTATCCCGCTTGACGTACCGGTATCAGAATGGCACGACGCCCCTATCCTCTACATCTCAGGCGCTACGGCCCCGACGTTCTCCGACAAGGACATCGAATCGCTGAGGCGGTTCGTATATCAGGGCGGCGTGATTTTTTCAGAATCGGCAGGGAACCGTAAAGAGTTTGATGAGGCGATGAAGGCTTGCTATGCGAAGATATTCCCGAGATACAAACTGAAACGGCTGGGCGAAGAACATCCTCTCTTCAACCTGCTTTTCAAAATACGCCGGCACGAGATTTTCGCCGTCTCCAACGGCGTTCGTCTGCTGGCGATTCACTCGCCGAAGGAAGTCTCGCGGGCATTGCAGTTGAACGAATATAAGGACCAGGTCGATATATTCCGGTTGATGGCGAATATTTATTTTTTCGTTACCGACAAGGGTTCGCTGCGCAAGCGTGGTGTAAGCCCCTGGCCGGTGGCGGAGAAGTTCACCCCGGTCGATACGTTGAAGGTCGCCGTCGTCAGGCATCGCGGCAATTTCAATCCCGAACCGCTGGCGTGGAAGCGTTTTTCGATCCTGATGGGCAACAGGCACAAGATAGCGGTGGATGTTTCCAAACCAACGGCAATGACGGACCTGGACGTATCGCGCCGGCCCGTTGCGGTAATGACGGGAACGAAGGCATTTACGCTCACTGACGCAGAACGCGACGCCGTCGGGAAATATATTAAAAGCGGAGGGACTTTGGTAGTCGATGCCGCCGGCGGCAGCGAGGCGTTCGCATTGGCTGCGGAAGCCGAGTTCTGCAAGGTTTTTACACCGCCGCCGGGCCGGTTCGAGCTGATACCGTCGAAACACGCTGTCTATACCGGCGTCGGTACGCCCGTCGGGAAGGTATCATATCGTCGATCACTTCGAGCGTTGGTGGGCGATCCGAACAAACCTAGGCTGAAGGGTTTGTCTTACAAGGGTCGGCCGGCAATAATCTTCAGTCGGTACGACCTGACGGCGGGCCTGGTCGGCTACCCCTGCTGGGGACTGAACGGTTACAGCCCCGAAAGCGCATTTACGCTGATGCGCAATATACTACTGTACGCCTCCGGTAAAAAACTCGCTGGAAAGTAAGCATTTGGTAGGGTGCGGCAGGTTCTTTTCCCTGCACACCGAAACACATATCCGGTGTGCAGCAAACAAAACCTGCACACCCTACATACTGTTGCATCTTGTGAAACCTGGGAATAGTGATGAACTACGCCAGAAATCATTGTTATCGTTTAACCCTTAGCTTTTTGATTGTCTTGTTTCTTTCTGCGCCACTGTGTTTGTTAATGGCATGGTACATAAGCAGTTTGCACGGCACATACTATCACCCATCTGGAGAGATCGTGAGGTATTACCCTCCCTCGTGGTGGTCAGCTCTTTTAAGCTCCTCGTCACTCCTGATCGGACCGTATCCGGCATGGATCTTGAGCCTTTATCTTATTAGAAGGTTGATTGCTTGGGTAAAGCCTATGTCGGGTAAATTCACCTTAACAAAGTCTGTTTGGCGAATTTCCGTAGCGTTTATTCTCGTGTGGTGTATTCCGGCGTCCTCGTCATGTATTCTAACAATGACGAGGGACTTTACACTACTTGTGCACTACGACAAACTCTTTAGGTTCTTGCTTTATGCGGTACCTATCTTGTCCTTGATCCTCGGACTAATTTTGATAATCATTGCGATACGAAAAAATCTTACGAAAGATTCCATTTAATCTGGGGACATAATACTGATTATGTTAACTTGGATCTCGCAAATTGGTATTGTATCCCAGATTAGTCTGTAGGGTGCGACAGGTTCTTTTCCTT
>DAOVFI010000762.1 GCA_030673005.1 Planctomycetales bacterium | reverse complement strand
CCGCCCCCACGGGACGTTCGTCTTGCCTAGGCGAGTCTTCGCCTGCGAATGTAACGGCCCAGACTACAGACGCCCAGGAACACACCCAGTACGGTTAAAGGCTCGGGAATGGGCTGAATGATACTGCCCGTCGAGGGCGGCCAACCAGTGCTCCGGCTGGCTATGCCTATGCTGTCGTACTGATGCGGCGGGCCGCCCAGGGCGTTGCTGTAGTCCTGGAGGATGAAATGCCAGGTTTCGCCGACCTCGAAGAGGTTGTCCTGCGTCATGCTCTCGAATATCAGCGGTGTGTTCAGGCCGATCGAGTCAATCCTGAAGGCCTCTTCTGCGTCGCCAAGCCCGGCATTACCGATGACCCCGTCGAAATTCGTGATGGTAGTCTCCGGGTCGGCCACGTACCAGATCGGAGACCGGCCCCACGGACAACAAGACTTATTCGTCATCTCTATCAAAACGTTTGGTATGCTTGGGTCGTCGGTCATGGGGCAGGCCGACAGGGGCGTCTCGTACAGGTACTCCGAGGTAATCACTTCGCCGTACGGAAACGTGGGCGCCCACCCGCATTCGTCGAATTCCGGAAACGGCAGTTCCAGCGCATCGCATTGCGGGCGGTCTTCCCAATAGACCGTAACCGATACCGCAAAGGCGGGCGAAGCCAGTAAAAGCAATACAATCCCCATACTCGTTATAACAGGTATCTTCATTTTTGTTCTCCTTTCTCCTTTTTGATAAGATAGACTTTCTTTCCGGTTAATCATCTCACGGCGGGTGTGAAGACGGGACGTATCTCATCGTCGGTTTCCTTTCAATGTAACTGATGTGTAAGACCCCATTGGATTGCACCGCCTTGAGGGGGCGCGTCGTGGCGGGTTTTATTCGCCAGGCGCGCCCGCTTCAAACTGCCGGCGCAATCGCATTACAACCCGACAGAATCACACAGGGGTTCCGACCGAGCGGCCTGGGGCAGGTGACTTAGAAATGGCAATCGCCATGTCCCGATGAAGCGGACCGTTCCGCCGCCCCAAAATAAACAG
>DAOVFI010000160.1 GCA_030673005.1 Planctomycetales bacterium | reverse complement strand
GGACTTCGATAATTTCACATCGCTGCTGGTCGATGCATGGGGCGATGACGGAAAACTCGATACGGTCCGATGGGCCGAACTGGCGTTCGAGCGAATGAACGTCCACCGCGAGCAGGAGCAGGAGGCCAACATGGTCGTCTCGCACCTCGCCGGCCAGTTCGACATTCAAGGCCCTGCGTTCAACATTCTGACCGCTTGCGCCGCCAGCACGCAGGCCATCGGTGAAGCGACGATGATCATCCGCCGGGGCGATGCCGACGTTATGATGACCGGCGGGGCGCACAGCATGATCCACCCCTTCGGCGTTACCGGCTTCAACCGCCTCAACGCCCTCTCGACCCGCAACGACGAAATGGCGACCTCTTCGAGGCCTTTCGACCTGACACGCGACGGCTTCGTCCTCGGCGAAGGCGCCGGCATCCTGATACTGGAAGAGTACGAATCCGCCCGCAGCCGGGGTGCGAAGATACTGGCTGAGATCATCGGATTCGGCTCCAGCGCGGACGCCTTCCGAATCACCGACCAGGACCCCGGCGGCGACGGCGCTGCAGCCGGTATGCGGGCCGCCATGGAAGACGCCGGCGTTACTATCGAGCAAATCGACTACATCTCCGCCCACGGCACCAGCACACCGCAAAACGACTCGGTCGAGACCCGTGCAATCAAGGTCGTCTTCGGCGACCTGGCATACAAGGTGCCCGTTTCCTCCATCAAGGGCGCTGCCGGACACCTCATCGCCGCCGCCGGCGTAACCGAACTGATCGCATGCGTCCTTGCCCTTCGCGACCAGGTCCTGCCGCCTACGATGAACCTCAATACGCCCGACCCGGAGTGCGACCTCGACTACATCCCCAACGAACCCCGAAAGGCCCAGGTTCGCATTGTGATGAGCAACTCCTTCGGCTTCGGCGGGCAGAACGACACGCTTATCGTCACACATATGCAGGCGTAGGGTGCGGCAGGTTCTTTTCCCTGCACACCGAACCAACTTCATTGGTGGCACAGGTTTCTAACCTGTGCTGCTTCGTTGGCTGTTGAACGGGCACAGGTTGAAAACCTGTGCCACCAACAGGTTTATAACCTGTGCCACCAATTGGGACCCACCAAAATCAATATGCACCCCACAGGAATTTGACATTTAGCATTTATCGACTAGCATTAGCGTAATGGCGGAATTATGGGAATTCATAACGCATCACTGGGCGGCGCTGTCGATTGCCGCGACGTGCATCAGCCTGCTGACGTTCGCGCTGCTGCTGCTGACCAAGTACGTCCGCATCTGCCTGAATATCTTCACCGACACGCCCCTGCCGCTGTCCATTGACGCGAGGGATTTCGAGATAATCCAGGGCGAGGAGGTTCGCTTTCGCAGTTTCGACGGCACGAGCCTCCGTGGCATGTGGCTGCGGACGAAGGGGCCGATGGAACAATCTGTACACGACGAAAGCCCCTTTCGCAAGGGAACCGTCGTCTTCTGTCACGAGTTCGGCTCCGATATGTACAGTTGCGCCCGGTACGCCCGTCCGCTCATCGAGGCGGGGTTCGACGTATTCACATTCGACTATCGCGGCCACGGCGACAGCAGCCGGCCCAGGAACTACCGCCTGCTCCAGTGGCCGTCGGACAGGGAACTCGAGGACACACTCGGGGCATGCGCCTTCGTGGAAGACACACTCTCGGCGGCGGACCGACCTACGCGGATCGGCATCTTCGGCATCAGCCGGGGCGCCGGGGCAGCCATACTGGCGGCGAGTTCCGACCCGAACATCGCCTGTATAATGTGCGACGGCGCCTTCAGCACCACCGAAACGCTCGTAACGCTGATGAAACGATGGGCGTCCATCTTCGGGCGGGTCAAACTCGTCTATCAGAACCATCCCGACGCTTTCTGGCGATTCCTGCTGTGGTGCATGATGCGTTTCGCCCAACCGAGGCTCAGCCGGCGTTTTCCGTCCGTTCGCAAGGCGCTGGCGAATATGATTTCCCGCCCGATAATGCTCATCCACGGCGAAAGGGACAGTTACATCCGGTCCGACCAGGCCGAACTGCTCCACCGCGCCGCCGGTAAGCCGAAATATCTCTGGATCGTCCCGAAGGCCAAGCACAACCAGTCCGTAACGACCGTCCCGGACGAGTACGCCGCCAGAACCACCGCCTTCTTCAGAAAATACCTGGCCGATGAGGCCGTTGACGAAAACAAAATCGCCGGACTGGGAACCTGCAGGGACGAATCGAAGAGCGAAGATCGAATGTTAAAAATGCCGCTATGAATCTGGTCCGAACATTACTGCGACCGGTCGCCCATATTGCCGGGACACATGCGTCCGGGCAGGCCCGTGCGTTCCTGTCCGCTCATCGCCGCACAGCCGAGGTGCAGGATTCGCTGCTGCGCCGACTCATCGCCGCCGCCTCCGGCAGCGAGTTCGGACGCGAACATCATCTCGACCGTATCGGCGGTTATTCCGATTTCGCCGCCGCCGTTCCGATAGGCGATTACGAAACCCACCGCCGGTACGTCCGGCAGGTGCTCGACGGCCGGGTCGAAGCCTTGTTCGCACCCGGAACGAAGATCCACATGTTCGCCGTTACCTCAGGCACTACCGGCTCGCCGAAACACATCCCCGTCACCAGCCGGTTCCTCAGCGACTACCGCCGCGGCTCGAATATCTTCGGCATACGGATGCTCAGGGACCATCCCGACGGCTGGCTGCGGAAGATCGTAATGGTCGGCTCATCGGCGTGCGAATCCCTCAGCCCGACCGGACTGCCATGCGGGTCGATCAGCGGATTGATGACCGAAAACCAGAAATGGATCGTACGAAAGATGTATCCGGTTCCGCAGCAGGCCAACAGGATTCAGGACCCCGACGGTAAATACTACGCCATCATGCGCTCCGCCGTTACTCACGATGTCGGCATTATCATCACCCCGAACCCATCGACCGCTGTCAAGCTCGCCCAGGCCGCCGCCGACAACGCCGAACGCCTCATCCGCGACGTCCGCGACGGCACGATAAGTCTGCCGGAAGACGCACCGTCCGGCGCGCCGGACGGATTCTCATTCCGCCCGAACCGCCGCGCCGCCCGTCGGCTGGAAAAAATCATCCACCGCCACGGACAACTGCTGCCGAAGCACTTCTGGAACCTCAGCTTCATGCTCCTCTGGACGGGCGGGACGGTCGGGCTGTACCTGCCGGCGGTCCGCCGGCTCTTCGGGGATGTGCCCATCCGCGACATGGGACTGCTGGCGAGCGAAGGCAGGCTGTCGATCCCGCTGGTCGATGAGACACCCTCCGGCGTAGCGGAGATTACCTCCAACTTCCTCGAATTCATCCCCGCCGAGCAGATCGAATCGGCACGCCCAGACGTGCTCCGCGCACACGAAGTCGAGCCGGGGTGCGAATACTTCATCCTGTTTTCCAACTCCGCCGGCCTGTGGCGATACAACATCGATGACCGCGTCCGGGTAACGGACAGGTTCGGCGACAGCCCCGTCTTTGAATTCCTCTCCAAGGGCCTGCACACCTGCTCGATTACCGGCGAAAAGATCACGGAATACCAGGTGGTCCGCGCCATGGAAACCGCTGCCGCCGAATCGGGCGCCGGCATCGAGGAGTTTGTTCTACAGGGGCACTTCGCCCGGACGCCCTACTACCAACTCCTCACCGGTCCGTCCGACGGCGCGGACATCGACTCGCTTGCCGACAGACTCGATCTGGCCCTGCGCAGGTTAAACGTCGAATATGACACCAAGCGCAGCAGCGGACGGCTCGGACCGATACGAGCAAAGGTCGCACCGGCGGGCACTTACGTGAAGGACCAGGCACACCCATTGCGCCAATGCCGGAACCGGTCCGAACAGTATAAACACAAGTACCTGATAACCGACGTAATCAACGACACGCCGAAATCGTAGGTCGGCCGGTGGCACGGTCAAGTCGAAGACTTGGCCGTGGTCGATAATAACACGACGGGTGGCATGGCCGTCTCGGCCATGATTCTGATATTTATATAGGCGAGACGCCCGTACCCACGATTCACGGGCGAGACGCCCGTGCCACGGAGTTTTATTCCTGCGCCTGTCCGTAGGCGAACAGGACCGAATCTTTTGTGGAATTGGGCAATCCCACAAGCCGGCGGTTGTAGGTTAGTGTGGGCCTCTGCGTTTCACCGTCATCCCATGCGTCCTGGGTATAGATGTTGTTTCCGCCCCACCCGCCGGTATTTCGGTTCCGCCCCAGGCCGCTGGTGTCCTCGGACTTATCCTTGGAGAACCTTACGTTTCCGCCGGCAAACAGGAGGCTCTCGCCGTAATCGGGATGATTGGGACTCCACATGGTCATAAGGTTGAAATTGGTAACGCGATATTTGGGCGGCTGGTCGCCGACTATGGCGATCGCGCCGTCCATGTGCTGTGGCTTACACAGGTTGCCGGAGTTTCGGTCGAGTATCTGGACGGCGTAGTCACAGTAGCGCATGTCGCCGTCGCCGAGTCCGAATTGCTTTCCGGAGCCGCGGCGGTCGGCCTCCTTATTGCCCGTGGACGGGCAGATGAACATGCCCCACGGAACGGCATCGATCTTCACCAGCAGGCAAAGGTTCTGCTGAGCGCCGGTGCCCAGGTCGGCGGCAGTGCAGTTACTGCCCATCCGCAGCGCGTCTTCGTACGCACCCGCCGCCGTCGTGCCCGACAGCATCGGAGGGATTGCGTTGTTACCGCGGGCGTACATTATCCAGCCCAGGCCGACGCCCTTCATATTGGCCTGACATTTGGCCTGCCTGGCCTGCTCTTCGGCACGGGTAAGAGTCGGTATAAGAATAGTTATCAGCAGCGCGATGATCGCCACGACTACCATCAGTTCGACAAGCGAGAAACCTTTTTTCCCGTCCATAGTCGTGCTCCTTATTCGCCCAATCAGGGCGCAAACGTGGTCGCAAACACCGCGACCACGCCCCCCAGCAAACGTAGGATTCCGTGTGCAGGAAACCTGCCTTCGCAAATGCTTCGGCATGGCATGCAGAACCTACGGCCTACGGTTCCCACGAATACAGGACCGTGTCCTTCGTGGAGGCAGGATAACCGACCGCCGAGCCGTTGGACAGCAACTTGGGATTCTCCGGGACTGTGTTATTCCAGTTATCGCGGGTATAGATGTTATTTCCGCCCCATCCGGCAGTGTTCTTATCGTCGTCGGAGTTTTTGTCCTTCGAGAACTTCGCATTACCGTCCACGTACAGGACGTTCTCGCCGTATTTGGGATGATTGCGGCTCCAATTCCTGTTGAGGTCGCCGGCAGGCGCACGGTCGCCCATTAGGACGATTCCGCCGTCCATACTATAATTTACCGGGCATTCGTTGACTCCGCCGTGGGCGTAGGGAATCTGGAAGCCGTAACTACAGTAGAGTTTGCCGGCCTCACCGAAGCCGTACTTTCTGCCCGCGCCGGAGCGGTCCGCCATACTGGTATCATCCGCGGAGGGGCAGAGGAACATCTTCCACGGAATG
Organism: Planctomycetales bacterium; assembly: GCA_030673005.1. Classification (GTDB taxonomy): domain Bacteria; phylum Planctomycetota; class Phycisphaerae; order SM23-33; family SM23-33; genus DAOVFI01. Next base: position 546 of record DAOVFI010000160.1, on the reverse strand, counting down.
ACGCGTATCTGCACCAGCAGGCAAAGGTTCTGCTGTGCGCCCGTGCCCAGAGCGGCCGCTGTACATTCATCGCCCATCTGCAAGTCGCTGTCGTATTGGGCTGTATCCTGGTCGATGTCGGGCAGCATCGGCGGCATGTCCATGTTCTCGTTGGCGTACATGGCCCATCCTCTGGAGATACCGTAGAGGTTGGCCAGGCACCTGTTTCCCCTTGGAACATTTTCATGCGGCCGATTAAAAAAAATAATAAGTGCTATCACGATGACCGCAACGGCGCAGATGACCACTACCAACTCGGTCATCGTGAAACCTTTCGTTCGATTAATCATAATACCACCCCTTTCTCGCCCCCTGCGAGGTGCGACCGTGAGGGAGCGATTATTCAGATTGCGATAGGTTAAAGGTGGGCCTTCGCTGCGCTCCGGCCCAGCCTACGGTTTGGTTGACTTGCCTTCCGGCAGGTGGGCGCCGTGGTCGCGTTGTTTGCGGCCACGCAGATTGCTACGGTGTCCACGACCACAGGACCGTATCCTTGGTCGATGCCGG
>DAOVFI010000756.1 GCA_030673005.1 Planctomycetales bacterium | reverse complement strand
GCAATTAAACACGGTGCTGTTTATACATAAATAGTATCCTGAAATTCCGTTCTTGTCAAGTACAAATTCCGGATTTTCTCAGTTTTTTTTCTCCGGCGGCTTAGCATTCCGTGGTGAAAGTGCTTCGAGCGGCGAGAGCGCAGGATTTCGCCCGGCCACAAGGAACGAAAACGCAGGCGAATCCGCTTGATTCGCCTGCCTGCCCTTCGGGTCTGAGCCTCAGGGTCGAAGACCGACAGCAGCGGGTAGGATGCGGAAGGTTCTGTATCCTGCCTGTCTGCCTGCCTGCCGGTAGGCAAGCCGATAGGCAGGCACACCACGATTAACCAATGAGCGTTTCGGTGCCTGCCTGTCGGCAGACAGGTGCAGGGAAAAGAACCTGCACACCCTACGATTTTTGGTGGCACCGGGTTGTTACCAGTGGCAGCCGCACAGGGTACAAACCGGTGCCACCCAACGGCCAAGGTTGCCTTCGTTCACCTTTTCCGGCGTCGCAGCCCCTCGACTATGCTCGGGATTTACGCTTTCGCTTCAACATTGCCACAGCGCCAAGCAAAAGCAAACTCGCGGAGGCGGGCTCGGGGACGGAATCTCCCGCCAGGCTGCCCTCGCCCCAGTCGCCGAGCACGGTGTCAAGGTCGTCTTGCCCGACAAAGAAGTCGCCCGACAGGTCCGCTCGCGGGTTGGCCGGCGGAACATTCTCGCCCCAGTCGCCCAGCACGGTATCCAAGTCGTCCTGGCCGACGAAGCCGTCCAGAGTCGCGTCCCCGCAGAAGAACTGCTTCGGGTCGGCGCTGTCGTAGTAAAGGTTCAGACCGTTCAGGTCGATCGTCGCGCCTGCGTTCATAACGAGATTATTGACATAAACCGCCTCGTTGCCTAACGCGCCGTCGGACTGGTTATCGAAACCATCGACCAGTTGGATTCGCCCTGCCGCCGTCCCGCCCAGTTGCAGCGTGTCCAGCAGGAAATTGGCCTCGCAAAATCCGCCGGTCACTGCCCCCATATCATCAGCGGCTGCTTCGAACGGGTCGATAACGGCG
>DAOVFI010000110.1 GCA_030673005.1 Planctomycetales bacterium | reverse complement strand
TTATTAGTTGGCGGCGCACCGATTGCGGGCGGGTCGTCCGGCGCTTCGAGAATGAAGAGGTCTTTAGAGCCGCCGTCGGAGGTATCCGAAGATGATTGTTCGCCTTTGGCCCCGTCGCTGGTCGTTCGCGGTGGTATCTTGTCGGTAATTTTCACTTTCGAGCCGCTGACCTGCTCATAGACGCTCTTGAGGATTTCGGCCATTCTTTCGGCCCGGATTTCCGGCGCCAGCGGGATGACCCTGACCTGGATGTAGTTCGCCTTGGCCGCTTCATCCGCCTGGGCGATGACGGTCTCGATAGCGTGGAAATCGGCGTCCTTTGCAATAATGGTCAGCCCTGTGCCCTGCTCGTCGGCCTCGATCAGCGGGCGGTCCGCAAGTTTCCGCTCGACGAACATCACGTCAATCTTCTGTGCAAGGTCGAAGGCGTCGGCGTGCGCCAGCGGGATGTAACGCATCTGTCGCAGGGCGACGTTTTCTTTCACGTCCAGTTGCTTCAGGAGCGACTCGACCACGGCGAAATTGGCGGCGCTGGTCGAGACGATGAGCGAATTAGTCCGTTGGTCCGCCGTAATACTGAACGAGGCCGGAGGCGGTGCGTTGCGAGTGCGGCGGCCCCGGCTGCGCTGCTGACTGATTATCTGCTTGAACAGCGTCTCCAGTGTCCGGGAGACCTGACCGACCTCGGCGTGCTTGACCATGAAGACTCGCACCTGCGTGCCGACTCCGGCGCCGCCGGCGTCGAGTCGCTTGATAAGCGCGACGGCCTTTTCGACTTCGGCCTTCGGACCGCGAACCAGCAGGGAGTTGGAATTAGGCTCCGGCACGACGACCGCGCGATCGGTTACGGGTTGCTCGGCCTCCCGCTCTCGCCAGTCCCACTCGCGACGGACGCGCTTCTCGCCCTCGGAGAGGGCCTGGTTGACCGCCTCGGCGAGAGAAACGGCCTCGGCCCGGGTCAGCGGGACTATCTCGATGACCGTCTCGCCCGCCGTATCGACGTCGAACTGCTTGATGATCTGATCGGCGAAGGCGATCGATTCGGGCGGACCCTGCACGACGATAGTGTTGGACCTGGCCTGCGCGGCGATACGGACCTTGCTCTTGGTCGCCGATCCGACCCAGTTGCCCCACCAGTCCCTTACTCTTTCCTGTTTGGGCGCGAGTACCTTCTCGAGGATTTTCGCCATCTCGCGCGCCCTTGCGTGCTTGAGGCGGAAAATCCGCATCTGCGAGGTCAGCCTGCCGGTGGAGATATCCAACTGGGCGATTATGAGTTTGGTTTCCTTGATCCTTGCGGACGTTCCGGTCAGCAGCAGGCTGTTGGAGGCCTTGTCGGGCGTGATGCGGACGGTCTTGTCGTCGCCGCGCCCGGGTCGGCGGATGTCGATGCCCTGTGCGGCGTTCAGGGCGGCGGCCATTGCTTCGGCTTCGGCCTTCTGGAGTTTGACGATCTCGACGGTCCTGGCACCTTCTGATGATTCCGGCACGTCCAGTTGTTTGATAAGCCCTTCGATCTGCTCGAAGGCGTCGGGTGCGGCAGAGACTACCAGCGCGTTGGCGTTTTTGTCGGCGCTGATCCGCGTAGGCACGGTCCGGCGTCCCGGGCGGGCGGTCTTGCCCACGGTGGCCGAGAGAACGCGGGCCAGGCCCTCGGCCTTGGCGTTCTTCAGCGGGAATGTCCTGACCGTTGCGGTCGCGGCCGACGGGCGGGCGTCGATCTTTGCGATGAGTTCGGCGGCGAAGGCGATATCGGCTTCCGTCCCGGTCAGCAGAACGGCATTGGCCGAGGGTTGCGCCACGACGATGACCTTCCGGCCTGTGAGGCTTTTGAGGTTCACCTCCTGGCCCCGACCGCGGCGCGAAGCGGTCCGCCCGGCAAGCGCCGCGTTGAGCGCCTCGGCCAGTTCGGCTGCATCGGCGTTCTTCAACTCGATTACCCTGGTGGTCTGGACCAGCACGTCGGGTTTGTCCAGCGCCGGCAGGAGTTTTTCAATCAGCGCCATTGTTTCAGTCGAGGCCGTTACCAGCAGCGAGTTGGTTCGCTTCTCGGCGCTTATCCGGAAGGCGGAGAGTTTCCGGCGTGCTCCGCCGCGGCTTTGGGTGGCGGCGATTTGGGCCTGGACGACGCGCGTAATCGCCGGCGCCAGTTCCTCTGCCCGGGCGTGCTTGAGCGGAAAGAGCCTGACGGTCGTTTCCGGCTTCTCGACGGCGGCCTGCATTCGCTGAATGAGTTTTTCGACGGTCTCGAACTGCTCGGCGGTGGCGGCGACGACGAGTTGATTTGACTGAGGCTCGGCCTCGAATTTCGGTTGGAGAGCGGTCTGCTTGTCCCGCCCTCGCCGGACGGCAAAGAGCCGCGTCAGCGACTTGGCCATCTCCCTGGCTGAAGCGTCGGTCAGGGTGTAGGTGCGAATCTGAATGGTAGCTTCGGCGGCCGGCGGGACGTCCAGACCCACCAGCATCCGCTCGATCCCGGCGAACACGTCGGCAGGGGCGCTGACCACGAGGGAATTGGTCTGCCTGTCGGCCGCGACGATGACCGCGGCGCTCGGCGCCGCCGGCCGCTTGCCCCGACGGGCGGGGACGCGCCGCGAACCGAAGATGCGCTGGATCGTCGGGGCGAGTTGGTCGGCGCGGGCGTGCTTGAGCGGGAAGATGCGCACGCCGCCGGCCTGAACGGCTGCGGCGTCTATCTCGGCGATTATCCTGTCGATCTGCTTCATTACCTCCGGCGGCGCCGAGATGACCAGGCGATTAGTCGCGACGTCGGCGACCACCCGCGCGATAGAGACCTTCCGCGTGATCATTCTGCCTTTCGGGCCTTTTGTGGTAACGGTCTTGGCGCCGACCGACGCGGTGATCGTTGCTGCCAGGTCGGCTGCCTTGGCGTTTTTCAGTTTGACGATGCGGACGGCGCCGGCGTCGGAGGGCTGCTCCACGTCCAGGCGGGTAATCAGCTCCTCGATCATCGCGTGCATGTCGGGCGAGCAGACAACGATGACCATGTTCGAGCGGCTGTCCGAAGCCACCATCATTATGTCCGGCGCAGCGGTGGGCTTTTGCGGCGCCGGGACGAGCCGGCGACGCTCCCGGCTCCAGACGAACCGCCGCCTCGGGGTGGCGGGTTTTTTCGGCGGGGCGAACAACTGCCTGATCAGATTGGCCACTTCATCGGCAGAGGCCGATTTGAGCCGGTAGTACTTCAACTGCTGCTCGGCCAGTGAGCCTTTGTCGATAACGGCAAGCAGCCGCTGGATGCGGCGGATGTTGCCGGCGGTGTCGGTGATTACCAGACCCTTGGCCTTGCCGATAGTGCTTACCGTCCCGAACGAGTGCACCATCGCCTTGACGATCTCGACTGCGCCGGCGGCGTCAATGAATTGCAGAGGCATTACCGTTGTAACGATCTGCTCGTCGGGCCGGCGCGGATGCTTGTCCAGGCCGTTATGAATAACAGGCAGGTCCGGCTGGCGGGCGATGTCCTTGAGTGGGACGAGTTTCAGACACCTTCCGGCCTCCATCAGCGTAAAGCCGCGCATGTGAAGGATCTGGTTGACGATGCCCATCGCCTCGGCGTAGGTGTACGGCTTGGCGTCGAAATAAGTCAGCGTCCCTTCGAGAGCGCCCAGGTCGCCGAGGATCGGTTTTCCAGCGACGCGCGACATGAACCGCACCACGTCCCGGTAAGTCTCGCCCTCAAACTGGAAGCGGATGCCGGCGGATTTGCCCGGCGTAACTTTTTTAACAACCGGCTTGACGGGTTCGGGTTTGAGTACGGGTATCGCCGCCGTCGGCACAGGCAGAGGTTCTGTAACGGCAGGTTTCGTTGTCGGCGTATCGGTTGCAATCGTAGCTGCCGGGGCTGTCGGGGCAGTTGTCGTTTCGCCCCCGACGGTCGAAACAACCAGCAGCACCGCCGCAATCGCCAACGTCGCTCCAATCCTTTGTTGCGTAAGCATGATCGTACTCCCTGCTATTTAAGGTTTTCCACTTTTATATCATCCCGCGCCGGTCGTGTTGCAACCGTTTTTTCGGCGGGTTTCGGCTTCAGTTCGTCGGGCAACTCTTCCGGGCGAAGTAATCGCCGCCGGCCCAGGGGCCAGCCCCGTTCGACGGCCCAGTAATCCTGCCCGATCTTTAATATCACCCTGCTTTGAGATTCCGTGGGCGGATCGCCCGGCATGGTCAGGACGCGATAATCGACCATCACGATTTCGCCGATCGGCAGTCTGTCGCCGACCTTCAGCACCTTTTTGATGTCCCGCCCGGGTGTCGCTATGTGCACCTCTGCGATGCCTTTGTCTGCCGGCAGACCCGTTACGACGAGCCGTTCGTGAGCGGGCGATTCGGGCGCCGGCTGGGTGTCGGGCCGGCGCGGCGGCCAGGTCCTTGGCCGGACCTGCCTTGGGGGGCGCACGTAAGGCTTGAATATGTTTCGTCTGGCGATAACGTCGTAAGCCGCCCGTTGCGGCGTGTTCAGGCTGACCAGTTCGACGGGCGCCGTCGCGGGCGTGCGGGCCGCGATCTGCACAGGCACGTTCCCGTCCGGGACCAGCGTCGAATACCGCAGCGAAAAAGTAACCTTCCCCTGCCGGTCCCGGCCGGGCCGACCCGACTGCCGAAGGATCGACAGGTGGGTAACGCGATGAAGGCGCCTGTCCCGGTTCAGCAGGTAAAGAAAATTGGTCACCCGCTCCAGCGGGGCCGGCCTGGAGCTCCTGATCGTGCACAGCAGCAGGCGGTAGGCGTTTCCTTCCCGCCGTTCGGAGAAACTGGAGATTGTGTAATCGGACTGCCCCAGACCGGCCTGTCTGGCGAGTTGCTTGATTCCGGCGTCGGCCAGGACGCTTGCTCGTCGGGGGTTGTCGTCGTAGGTCCGGCTGCGGAGGCGGACGAACCGGCCTTTGTACTGTCCCATGCGGTTGTTCTCGGACAGGAGTTTGGCGTTGCTATTTTTGAGCGAATCGGCCCGTTCGTTCAGTTCCCGTCCGCCGGCGAGAACCACACGGGTTATCAGGCCGTAAAGCAGGGCCGCGCCCGCTATCGAGGCGACCGCCCCTGCGAGGATTTTTTCGCGGCGGTTCATCAGTTCACCTCCGCAGTCGCCGGACCGGTCGCCGTTGCGGTCGAACCGGCCTGGGGCGAAATCAGCACTTCCAGGCTGAACTGCATGGGATATCCGAACTTGTCCTTGACCGCGCCGGTGCCCTTCGGGCGGACCTCGTAACCGGGCATGTCCATCAGTCGCTTCGCGAAGCGCGAGACCGTCGCGCTGTCGGTAACGCGCCCGGTCAGGGCCGCTTTTCCCGGCGAGAAGTCCAGCCCGGTCAGGTACAGTTCCTTCGCTTTCGGAAGCGTCCTGGACAGGTGCGTCAGCTGGTCGAGCCAGCCGGTTCGGTCATTGTCCCATTTCTCGACGGCTTCGACGCGTCGGCGGAGCCGCTTGAGTTTCTTGTTTGCGGCGAGGAGGGTTTTGTTTTTTCCCGCCAGTGTTTTGACGTCGGCGCGGCGCCGGTCCATGTATGACATCCGCCCGATTGCCCCGGCGCCCAGCAGGACTACCACTGCCGCGGCGGCGGCCATGACCTTGATCCTTCGCGTGTCCCTGGGCGGGGCCGGGCGCTTGGGATTGATGAAGTCGAACGGAAGCGGCTCCTGCTGACCGGTTGCCGCCGCAAGCCCCAAAGCAGCGCCGAAGGCGCCTGTGGCCTCAACGGTCCGCAGCGCGAATCCGTCGGACGGGTCGAACAACTCGCAGCGCACCGATAACGCCTCGGACAGGGCGGCGGCGAGGTCTTTTTCCAGCCCGGTCGAACCGGCTACGAACACTACGTCGATCTCCGCGCCGGGGCGGACCGCATTAAAACTCTGGAGCGAGCGGGTTACTTCCGAGACGGCCCGCTGAACGTCCGGACCCTGCCGGTCCTCGCCGGCGGTTACCGCCGCGGCGCGTGAGAACTCCAGCGACTCATCGCACATCACGTCGATCTCGGCCTCGTCGGCGGTAATGTTAACCAGCAGCAGTCGCTGGTGCGGTTCGCAGCGGACGGACCGGTACACCGCGCGGAGGTTGGCGTATGGCCGAAGTCCGAGCCGTTCGAGCGTCAGCCCCGCCTCCTCGCATATCTGCCTGGCCGAGTCGATTACCGGAAGGCGGACGGCGGCGGCGAGAACCGTCGTTCCCTCGCCCGCCGCTTCAGCGCCGGCGGTGTCCCAGTGGACGCCACGGGAAAAATCCACCACCGCCTCACCGGCGGGGAAGGGAAGTTCGCGGGAGACCTGGTACTGGACCATCGAGGCCAGTTCATCCGAGGCAACGTCCACCGGAAGCAGCAGGCTCTTGAGAACCGCCTGGGACCGACCGACGCACATAACCGCCCGGGCGCCGGCAAGGTTCAGTTCTTCAACCTGCGTCCTGATAAACCCGCCCAACGAAGATGCGTCGGTAGAGTCGGCGCCTTCGGGAATATCGGCGCTGTGCAGCGAGCGAATGACAGGCTGACGGCGAACGTACTCGAACACCACCAACCGAACCTCCCGGCTGTCATAATCTATCGCAACGTGTTTTCGTCGGAAAAATTTCAGCATCATTTATAATTGCTCAATCACCGGTGGCACAGGTTTGTAACCTGTGCGCCTGTGGCACAGGTTTTCAACCTGTGTTGCTTTGCCGGATGTCCGGTGCACAGGTTTTATTGCGAGTTTAACCTTAATACTACAATACGTTAATCCAAGATCGATATATCTTCAGCCCCGTTAGGGGCGATCGTTTTTAGCCCAGGCCGGGAGGCATGGGTCTAAAGAACGCACATTTATCAAACCCCGCCAGGGGTGGTCGTAAAGTCTCCGATACCCACGACCGCCCCGATGGGGCTTGTTCTATTGCATCACAGTACCCAGGGCTTGCCCGACTTTCGTCGGTCTGCGCCCTGGGCTAAAAACGACCGCCCCGATGGGGCTAAACACGCACAGGTTATAAACCTGTGCCACCAGAACACAGGTTGCAAACCTGTGCCACCAGCCTATCGTTCTATCCCTTTCGGCGTCAGCGGTACGCCCAGGTGCGTCAGGTCGCGCAGGTACACGATTCGCGGCGTCCCGGCGGCGGTGTCGATTATCGCTTCGAGCACGCAAAATCGCCCCACCGATAGACTATATCCAAACGACCGGACGCGAAACTGATAACTTCGCGCCGTCAGCAGCGGGGCCACCTTCTTAAACACCTCCGCCGAGACGATGTTCTGCGAATAAAGCCACGCCGTGGTGGCGGCGGTCTGCTCGTCAAGAGCGCCCCTGGCGTCCACTATCTGCTGAGCAATATCTTCGTTGATCTCCGGCAGGGCCGACAGAACTTCTTTCGGCGCGCTGTTGACATTGACCCGGCCAAATAATAATTCCCGTCCCTTGCTCTTAACGCCGCCGACCGTCAGTTTGTCCATCACCAGATGCAGGTTTTCTTCATCCACGCCGCTGCGAATAGTTTTTTTCCTGACTGATGTGCTGCCTCGGCGTCGGCCCCGTCCACGCGGAGCGGATCGATCCTCGACTTCCAATTCCATTCCCAGCAACTGGGACGGATCGGTGAATTCCGTGTC
>DAOVFI010000651.1 GCA_030673005.1 Planctomycetales bacterium | reverse complement strand
TCGCGCGCGATCCATTTCGGCAGCGGCCTGTCCCAGGGATCAGTTTCAGTCCGCTCGAACTGGTGATACCAGCGGCGCCTTTCCTTGATGAGTTTCGCTTTGGCGGTGCCGCCGTCGGTGAAATAGTCGAAGAAGTCGGGGGCTTCGGCTGCCGTCAGCGTCGAGACGACCCATTCCTGATGCGTTTGTCCGGCCTGGACGTGGATTTCCCAGATGCCTTTGGCTTTCGGGATAGTCCAGGTCAGCGTGTTGCCCTTGGCCTTGTCCTGAACCTGCTTGTTTATCATCCAAGTGTATGTTTTCGCCGGAGACTCAACCGAAAAGGTGATTCGCTCGCCCGGCTTTACCGTGAACATCGTGTCGGTGTCTTTGGTCTTCGTATTCGACCAGCCTGCCGGTTTCTTACCGATGGCGGCCTGGGCCGGCAATGCCAACATACCGAAACAGGCGGCAATCAGCGTCAGTACGCACACGAGAATTCTTTTATTTTTCATCGCATTCTATCCTTTCACAGGCAACTCGAATTGCCGGGACTTCGCTTCGCTGCGTCCCGGCCTACGGCTTTCATATTCTTTCGTGGTCGCAAACACAGCGACCACGGCACCCGACCAATCAATTGGCAATTGGCAATTGTCAATTGGAAATTTCTTTGTCTTTCCAGATTTCCAGGCAATCGACGTATATCTTGCTGTTGGGGCACAGGTCCGGTCGGTAAGAGTACATCCGCAGCGACAGGCCGGTGCAGGTTTTGCCTCGCGGGTCCTGGCCGCTGAATTCCTTCTTACCTTCGCGGTAGCAGGCGAATTTGTTGTCTTTGGTCTGGACGATGGCGGCGTTGTACCATCGGCCACGGGTGTTGTGGATACTCTTGTCGTGGTCGAAGTGGTGTGCGCCCGAGCCGAAGTAGCCGTGTGCCTCGGAGGTCTCCCTCAGGTACATAAACGGCTTATGCCCGCTGCCGGGGAAGTGCAGGAAACTGTAGCGGAAGTGGGTCCAGCCGCCGTTGGCGACGTGCGGGCCATTGGGCGCGCAGTAGCGGAGTTTCCAGGTGTTGTACGGGTGCTTCCAGGGATAGTAGATGATGCCCTTGGCGTTGCCCTCGTTGTCCAAGACCGATTCAGCCGGCGGCAGGAGGTAGCACTTGGACACGTCGATTTCGCCATACTCCCGCGTAACGATCCATTCCGGCAGGGGTCGGCCCCAGGGGTCGGTCTCGGTCCGGTTGCAGAGTTTCCTGTCGGCGAAGTAGTCGAAGAAGTCCGGGGCTTCGGCCACCGACAGCGTCGAAACAACCCATTCGTGGTGGACCTCGCCCTTACCCCCGCGACTCGACTGAGCTCGCCGAAGTCCGGTCATCTTGAGATGGATTTCCCATATACCTTTTTCA
>DAOVFI010000772.1 GCA_030673005.1 Planctomycetales bacterium | reverse complement strand
ACCGGATTCGGCTGCCACTTCACGCCCGAGCTGTTCTTAGAGGCGTTTGATAAGTTTGGTAACTACTTCGACATCTGCTCGATACCCTACAATGTACGGCATCGCGCTGCGGAAAAAGTGCTGCCGGCGGCTAAGAAAAAGGGATTAGGAGTGATTACCATCAAGCCCTTCGTCCGTGGCGCCCTTTTGAAGAATCGCGATCTCAAAGGCACTGACGCCGGCCTGCCCCGTGACTTGATAGCCTTCGTGTTAGAGAACAAACTTATCGACATCTGCACATGCGGGGTCCACACCATAGAGCAGGTAAGAGAGAACCTCAGCGCCTCGTGGACGAAGCTCTCGCCGGGCCGACGTGAACGAATCGAGAAACTTGCAGGCGCCGGCATCCCCGGTCGGGAATACGCCTGGCTGGAACAAGGTTGGCGATGTGCGTAGCGCACGTCCCGGGTCAGGGAAAAAGGAAAAGAAAGTCCACGAATCCGGCTAAACTAATGTCTAATGGACTAATCGGATGTAAGGTGTACAGCGTATCGGAAGGCTACCAGACCAAACCTCTCGATTCGCTGTAATCCTCTTCAATGCCTTGAGGGGTGGAGATAATGTGCAGTTTTCTGCTTACTCTGAATCCGCCGAGGGCGGAGTGGATAATTCCTGATTAGTCTTGACAGAATGCTGCGTCGCAGGAACTCCAGGCGAACTTTTCGTGCCTGGGAGCGTTTTGTGGATTGTTTATATTGCCTGAATATCTTTTGTATTCCCGCCGTTGTAGCATCGCCGGTGTGGACGACGACACGATAGCGCAAAGTAAGCGTCCGACCCTTAGGCAGGTCGAGGCGGTCGTCTTTGAGCCAGAACATTGGTGTCGGCGAAAAGAAGCCGTAGTCGCGAGTAAACCATTTGCTCGGGAACCAGCGATTGTCCGGATGCTGTAGAATTGCGATGCCTTCAATAATCCGCCCAGGCGGACTGCGTTCGCCGGAGTAGTCACACCAGGGCGAGGCAACGCCGAATGTGTCTTTCTCG
>DAOVFI010000708.1 GCA_030673005.1 Planctomycetales bacterium | reverse complement strand
GAGCCGGTCAACGAGACCCCGACGTGGCAGACCGTCACAAAAGTATTTGTGACGTTTGGATTCGTTCGCGCGGATGCGTTGAAACATATTCCGTTTACGGGCGCGGCTGTTGCAGGAAACATTTCCGGCCTTGACAGTATGGACGATGTGGGCGCGCTTGCGTACACGGCGGGCAAACTGCTCATCGCCGACGGCGACAGCTACGAAGAAAATGCGATGTCCGGCGACGCTACAATCGCCACGGGCGGCGCGTTGACGCTTGCTAAAAAACAATTGGCAAACGTTATCGCCGACCCCGGCGACGGTGAGGCAATTGTTGTTACGTTAAGCGGAACATGCCCGCTCGTGACTGCTGGCGCGGAGACCCGGACGGTTGCAGATGCGACCTACGCGGGGCAGGAAATGTTGCTCGCCATGAAAACCGATGTCGGCGACTGCGTTGTGACTTTTGCATCGCCGTTTAACCAAGACGGCGACACGACCATTACATTCGATACCGTTGGCGATGCGGCTTTGTTCGTGGCAGTCGAGGACGGCGCGGATGTCGAATGGCGTCTTGTCAAGCAGAGCGGTTGCACCGGTTTGAGCGGAAACGAGGAAACCAATCTCGGAACCGCAATCACTGACCCCGGCGATGAGGGCGCGATTCCCGTAATCGGAAGCGGAACATGCCCGCTTGTGACTGCTGCCGCGGAGACCCGGACGCTGGCAGACGCGACTTACGCGGGACAGATGCTTGCCCTCGGTTTCAAAACGGACGAGGGCGACTGCGTTGTGACATCAGCATCCCCGGTTAATCAAACCGGAGACAATACTCTTACGTTTGCAGACGTGGGCGATGCACTGCTCCTTCATGCGATAGAGGATGGCGCGGATATTGAGTGGAGAATCGTTTCTAACGACGGCATTGCACTTACAACAGTATAAGTTCTATAAACTAGTTCCCGGCGGGCTAATCCCCGCTGGGGGCTTTTTTGCAAGGCGGAAATAAAAAAGAATGAGCAGCCGATTTTCAGACATTTTCAAAAGTTCACCGTCGAGTATCATAAACGAAATTCACGGCGTTACAGCGACCTATACGCCGAGCGGCGGGGAAGGTTATTCTGTTACCGGCCGCTGGCACCCGAACAGAACAATTCCACAATACTTCAATGACGGCGAACAGGATGTTTTGACAGGGG
>DAOVFI010000177.1 GCA_030673005.1 Planctomycetales bacterium | reverse complement strand
ATCGGCATCTACCCATTATAACAGTTTATAGATTATTACTAACCGAATTTTTGCCATTCCGGCGGGTCTTTGAGTTTGTAGAGCATTTCGCCGGCGCGGGGGATGTAGAATCGGCCTTCGTCCTCGCGGCCTTGCCAGTCGGCAATGTCGATCGAGGCAGGGTCGAGATAGCCCATATTGACCTTCCGGCAGCGGTCTTCGCCGATGCCGGTGGCGAGCGTAACCTTGACGCGGCACCTTTCGACGCCGTTTTCGTACGTCCCGATGCCGCGGACGTGGGTCGAGTGGGCCAGCACGCCCCAGGGGTAGTCCTTGAATTTGTCCCACTGGCCGAGGAAGTAGTCCCGCGTGTGGTAGCCGACCTCGTCGATGACCGCCCCGTGGGTGTAGGAGATTTCCGTAACGTGCGGGGCGTAGATTATCAATTCCCCGCCGTCGGCGATGATCGGTTCGGTTTTGTACATGCACTTTCCGGCAGTCCAGATGTCGTCGTACATCTCCGGCGCGCGCGCCAGGATAGAATCGAACGACCTGTCCATGTAGGTAATGTGAATCTTCGCCGAAAGGTCCGCAGCCGCCGACCATGCCTGCTCCGGGCTGCCGAAATACAGGCCGAAAAGACCGGCTTTGGTCGTTACCATGCATAATGCGAATTTGTCCATTTTCAGCATCTGGGCCGCCAGATCCACGGTCGCACGGACGGGCGTCTGCTTGGTTCCGATGATCTTCGGGTTTGTGAGAACGGCCCCCAGCCAATGAAAGAAGTTCAGCAGTTCGGCCCCGCAGATGCCGGGGAAGAAGTACTTGTTTCCGCCCGAAAACCCCACTACCTCGTGCGGGAACACAGGCCCGCATATCAGCACGCGGTCGTAATCGAAAATCAGGCGGTTGACTGTTACTTTTACGTCCATTTGGAACAACCCGCCGCTGATTTGGTCTATCTCGTCGGCAGTAAGTGTTCCGACGTGCACGAGCGCCTCTTCGTTCCGCCACTCGTGATTGAACGCCTTCGACTGCCCGAAAACCTTTTCCCATTGCCCCGGCTCAACGCCGAAGTGCCGTTCGATATGGTCGGTCGTCATCGGCGGATGCGTACCGAGTGCGATGAGAAAATCCATCTTTGCCGCTCGCGGCGAGATGTTCTCGTGCAGCGCCCTTGCGATAGCCGGCAGGGGGCAGGTGCGTGTATGGTCCGGCACGATCACCAGCACGCGTTTACCGTCGGCGTCCAGCGCCCCAGCCGCATCGGCGACAATCGAACGCATTTCCTCGTCGGTTAGTGTACGATCGGGATAACCTTGTCCTGTCATGGCCTTTGTACTCCTTTCTGCCCGCATTGTACTGAACGTCGGCGGGAAGGGAATGATAAAGCAGGCAACGGACTTCGTACTTTCTAACAGGCAAATTGATAAATATGGGGTGGCACGGTCAAGGAAGGTTGAGGCCGTCATGCCTCGATCTTCCTTGGCCGTGGCCTGGTATCCCACGGCCAAGCCTCCGCTGCCTGCCTGACGGCAGGCGCTCCGACTTGACCGTGCCACCCGTCGTTGATACCGTCTAATTATTAATTCCACAGGTCTTTAGGTTTCATTATCCTGTTTGAAGGAGGGTGGTAATGAAGAAGTGTTGGAAAATGTGAAGGAGTAAGAATGGTTATTTCGAAGATCGCGAAGATGGCGTTGTTTGTGATGATATTGATGGTGGTGTCGGCCGGTAGTTTGGCGGCTGAGAAAACGCCGGTGATAAAGGAATTCTCGTCGAAAGGCGGGCATCCACAGAATAAGACCGGTCCGGCCGACAGAATGTACCTTGTCAGGTCCGGCGATAAGATAACCTTCAGTGTCAAGGCGGACGGCGCGGGTAAATACGAATGGACAGTCAATAAGAAGGCTGATGCCGAAGCGACCGGCAATTCGTTCATCTGGACCGTGCCGAATGAAAAAGGCATATGGGAGATACACCTTAAAGCGAGCGATAAAGAAGGTGAAGTCCATCAGGAGTGGGTCGTTTCGACACTCTCGAAGACTGAAGCGCCGGATTTCCTCGACTATTTTGCGGATGGGAAATTCTCGGACAAGAGAGTAGAAAAAGACCCTTGGGACAGGGCACTGAAGGATTGGAAGGCCAATCCCAAGTTGGAGGCATCCAGAGGATTCATGAGATCGGCGGTCGATGATGTTACCGGCAACTCGCTGGGCACGAACACCGCTATGTCGATAGCCTGTGGCACATGGAAGTTCCGGTACAGATTTCCCGACGGTAATAACGGACAATTCGGTTTCGGTGTCCGCATGAGCGGCAAGACGCCCGGCGGCAGCAACTGGGGTTACGGAAAGTGTTCCGATTCGCATCACCATTGCTGGGTCGGCACAAAGTCGGGGCTGGGATTCAGTTTCGAATACGGCGGCACGGGCTGGCCCGAAGACGGCAAATGGCATCAGGTAACGGTTATCCGCACCAAAGACAAATGGCTCTATATGTACAACGATTATATCTTCGAGTTCTATGTCAACGACAGACTCGATATACCGCCGTCCAGATTAGGTATAGGTCTCGGGCGACATAAAGGGCACGAGATTCACATCGACAACATCGAGGTTTATAAGGACAAGTACCTCTTTCCTGAAACCGAGGTCCATTACGGGAAATACACCTGGAACTACCGCCGAAACACGACTGACCATTGCTATTACCCCCAGACGCGTAACGGCATCGTGGTCAAAGGCAGGGGTGTCCGGCCGGCCGATATTGCCCGGTTGCTAAACGACCCGTCGAAATTCTCATACGACGAAAAAACCCGCAAAGCCGTCTGTAACGCGGACCTCGTTATCCACGACGGGGCCGAGTTATCGATGAGGAATGAGACGCTCGTGTTCAACTGTCGAAAAGACGGTGAGCGGCATTTCGTGTTAAGGTACGGTGCAAAGTTTTTGCTGGAAAACAGCACAATTACAACGGCAGGCAGACACTATTTTGTGTGGAATAACGCCGGTTCGACGACGCATTTTGGCCGGCCTAACGTCGGTAAGAGGCGCGACCCGATAGAATTCCATAAGGTGGGATTCACCAGTTATGTCTTTCCGCTGGGACACGCTGGGGTAATCCGTTTCAAGGCGAACAATTCGACCATAAACAACGCCGCACACATCTTCTGGGACTCCCCGATGGAACTGGATATTACCAATATGAAGTTCACCAATCTTCGGGAACTGGATATCGGCGGCTACGAGGGGACTGCTCATTACTTCGCAAAAAACAGGGTGTTCGCCAAAGGCAAAAAGTCATTCTGGGTCTATACAGACGAGATAAACACACATAAATTTAATCTTAAAAACGTATCTTTCAGCGGTAAAGACAGTCCGGTGAACATAACCTTTTTGATCAATGCCGTAAGAGATAAATTGAACGTCTATGACCTGAACCTCAAAGATGAGAACATCGTAATCAGGAAGTCGATGCCCCATTTCAGTCCGTCCCATAACTGGCAAGGGTATCTTGACGTCAGTTACAGCGAGTATGCCGGCAGGGAGTATCCCAACCCAATGGGCAAGAAAGGCTCCGGCATAGACAGCAGGCTGGGCCTGGTCAACTGCAAATTCAAGAACCTTCTCGTTCCGACAGATAAGGCATGGGGAATACCCAAGTATTATCTCGACGTGAAAGTGGTTGATAAAGCAGGCCGGTCGGTACGCAATGCGAAGGTAAGCGTAACGAACGAGGTTGATAATAAGAACTACCCTGCCGAGAACATGGACGAGAAGCAGCCGATATTCGATCCGAAGCCTTCGACCAGGAATCAGTATTTCTTCCTGACGTACCGGATCATACAGGGTTTTGCCAATCCTTCGACGGTAACGGGCGCTGACGGCCACATTCCACTGCCGACGGAAAAGAACAGGAAAAGCACCGTGGTTCTGGCCGACTATGTCCAGGACAAGGACGGCAAAAAGGATTTCACCTACACTATCACCGTCGAGGCTGACGGTAAAAAGAAGGTCATCACCGGCGTTGATCCCGGGCCGCAATGGTATCGGCCGGACGCGGGCAAACCCACTTACACTATCACCGCCGTCCTTGACGGCAAAACCGTAACCGAAGAAGAACTAAAGAAAGGACAAAAATGAGGATTACCAGAATCAAATCGACTGCTTTGGTCTGCACGCTGATACTGTCTGTTGGTCGGCTCGGCATTGCCGAAGGTACGCACGCAGCGTCCCCTGCGGGACTGCGCGCAGCGATGCCGGTGATAAAGGAATTCTCGTCGAAAGGTGGTAAAACGCAGAATAAAACCGGCCTGAAAGACAGAATGTACCTTGCCGCGCCCGGCGATAAGATAACCTTCAGTGTCAAGGCGGACGGTGCGGATAAATACGAATGGCGGGTGAACAAGAAGGTCATAAAGGAGGCGAAGGGCGAGACAATGACCTGGACCGTCCCGGACGCCAAGGGGATTTGGGAGATTCACCTGAAAATAACCGGCGGCGGGGGTGAAGCCCGTCAGGAATGGGTCGTCTCGACACTTTTAAGGAAAGACGCGCCGGATATTTTCGATTACTTCGCCGACTGCAGGTCCTTCGGCCGGAAGGCCAAAGATCCCTGGGGCAGGCCCCTGCCGGAGTGGACGGGCAAGGAAAAATACGCCCCGCACGTAACCAAGGGTATGGCCGATTCAAAGGAGGGTGTAACCTGGGCGACTATCCCCTCAACTATCGCCTACGGCACGTGGAAGTTCAGGTACCGCTTCCCCGAAGCGATGAAGAAGTGCAATCCCGAATCCATCGGCCTGAAGTTCATCAAAGTATCCGGCAAAGGCGGCGGGAGTTATGGTTTCAACCAGTGCTGCGATTCACATCATCACTGCTGGATAAATCACGCCGGGGCGGACTTCAGCATCGACTACGACGACGGCGTGTACCTGCTGGACAAATGGTATGAAGTAACCATTGTCCGCACACGCGACGGCCGGCTGTATATGTACAGGGACAACCGGATCGAATTTCTCGCCCACGATGAGGCGATAAAAAAGTGCGAATCATTATTTCTCGACATAAGAGGAGTCAAAAATCCACAAAGATTCTTCGACTGCCTGGAGGTGTACAAGAACAAATACTTGTTCCCTCCGAAGAGCATACGTTTCGAGGACTATGTCTGGAACTATCATTATCAAAAAGGCAAGAGTTGGCCTGTCCGCAAGAAGGGAATTGTCGTCAAGGGCAGGGGCGTTACTCTGGCTGATATAGCCAAAGAGATAGGGGATCCCAAACTGTTCACATACGACGCAGCCGCGAAAACGGCCGTATGTCATACGAATCTGGTAGTTGATGAAGGGTCGGAACTGATTATCAAAGACCAGACACTGAAGTTCGACTGTAAAACCGACGGCGCACTGGAATTCGCCCCTAAATACGCCTCGCGCGTTCACATAGAAAACAGCCGACTGGCATCGACCGATGAACATTACTGGGTCTGGAACAATGCAGGTTCAACAACGCATTACGGCTACGAGACGAAACTGGGAGAGGGGCGTCATCCGGACTATTACGACTTCGTAATGATCCTGGCCGGGGCACATCACGGCTCGCTTATCGT
>DAOVFI010000455.1 GCA_030673005.1 Planctomycetales bacterium | reverse complement strand
TACCAGTTCGATTCAAAACGCCCCGTCGGCGCGGACTGCCCCAAATGCGCCGCCAAAGGGTCTGTATTCGTCATGATAAAATGTCCCGCGTGTGGGAAGTTCTATCTACCGAGGCGCGCAACTGATCCCAAGGGATACACCTCCGGCAAGTCCAGGGACGTCTGCCCTCACTGTGGTACGGACCTTGTCGAATGGCACAGGAAACACATACGACGCACGTCGAAACCGGTCGGGACCGAAAACGAAGCCGGGAGAAAGGTCGAGATAAAGAAGATGAGAGCGTCCGTAGCGGCCTTGCAGAGGGAACGGGCCGCCAATGATGAGAAACTGGCCAAGTTACGGGCAATGCTGGCCCGGAATCCCCCTGATAAAGGTCCGGCACTACAAAAATTCCTGCAAGAGCATGAGAAAAGACTTGCCGAGATGCAGGCCCGGGAAGCAGAACTCAAAAAGAGACTGGCCCAGGCCGAGGCGTCACTGCGAAAATAGAGCCCGTAGGGTGCGGCAGGTTCTTTTCCCTGCACACCACGGAATCGCTCGTTTGCCAATCGCGGTGTGCAGGAAACAGAACCTGCACACCCTACAACTTTTCCCCCTTTTTTTCGCCTAAGTGAAGATGTAAATGGTAGAATATCATTACACGATTATGAGGAGTGTGCGATGACTTTTGACCGCATAACATGTGACCCGATGAAGATGAACGGTCAGCCTTGTATCCGCAACCTCCGTCTGACCGTGAGGAGGGTGTTGGAAACCGTCGCAATATATCCGGATCGTTCCGAACTACGAAAGGAATATCCCGAAATTGAAGACGAGGATATTCGCCAGGCGCTGGAATTTGCAGCCGCAATCCTCGACGACAAGACTCTCCCGCTGACGACAGCGAAATGAATAAACCCGGGGACGTTACCCATATTATCGGCCCTTATAAATGGAGTATCTTCTTTGCACCGCCGGTTCTGTGATTCACTCATTCTGATAACAAACAACGCCACACTTGCAGAAATATCTTTCGCCTTTACTTTCCCGCGGGAAAGGGGCGATTGAAGAGTTTTTTCATTGCGGTGGGGATGTCTTCGCTACGAAGGGGGCCTTCGATGACCCCGGCGGTTGACATTATGAACGTGGCCGAGTTTGCCCAGTTCAGCCCGCCGTGGGTCGAGGCCATTTTTACGGTCTCGGCGAAGAAGCCCGAACCGTTATGGTAGCGGTCGTCGAGGCTGACGATGACGTCCGGGGGGTTCTCGACCAATGCAAAGTGCGCCCGCCAGAGGCGGTATAAGGCGTCGGGGTATTCGGCTTTTACGTCGGCGTCGGCCTTGAGCATCTCCCTGCCGTTGATACCGCTTCGGCCGGTGATTTTCAGCGGGTTCCCGACGATCGGCTTGTATTCGAAGGTCTTTCCGTCGGCCGATTTAATGGCGGCCTTGCCGTCGGCGGTGCGGACTATGACGGTGTCGCCCTCGACGTAACTGGCCAGTTTCACCGGCCTGGCCGCCAGCCCTTCGACAGGCTCAGGGCAGAGCAGGTCATCGACCAGTTTGGCGGGATTGCGAGTATTGAAGGCGGCGTAAGTTACCAGGCCGAACCTTATCATCGCCACGTCCTTGTCATCCTGAAGCCGCTTGACGATGCGCCAGCCCTTGGCCTTAAGGTATTTGTCCAGCCCCGCCGGTGTGCACGGGATATTGGTCTGGCCGTGGTCGGCGAACATCGTTACCTTCACCAGCCCGTGTGTCTCGAAGAGCACCTGCATGATGAGTTGCTCGCACCGCCGCAGTGTATGGATATGCCCTTCTCTTCCCAGCCGCGAGCCAAGCCCTGCCGTCGATACGAAATACGCGATTGCCTCCATACTCTCCCGTCGGTCCCAGAGGTTTTTGACGCGGGTCAGTTCCGTCTCGAACGTTCCCTTTGGTTTGAGGTAGGCCATGCCGTCGTCGAGCGTGGGTGCGCGGTAGTCGATGATCTTTGCGAACGGTTCGTTCTTGCCTTCCAGGTAGTCGCCGGTCCCGCCGACGACGATGCGTTTTGTCCGATGGAAATACTGCGCTTCGAAGCCCGAACACGGCATGTATCCGAAGGCGTCCTCCAGGCACAGGTCGGTCATCACCGGATATGGCGGTATCACCACCGCCAGTTTGTGGAATATCCGAAGACGCCCGGAATCGTAGAACTGCCTTACGACGTCCAGGGGGATCCCGTCCAGCACGAGCACCAGGTGGCGGCAGAGGCGCGGTTTAATGGCGTCGAGGCAGACGATTTCGTCGGGCCTGCCGTCGCCGTTGCG
>DAOVFI010000737.1 GCA_030673005.1 Planctomycetales bacterium | reverse complement strand
ACGGCTTCATCGAGTGTCGCGCGATGCCCGACGGAGACATAGAGCGGCTTGACGTTGGTTCGCGTCCGCAGGACAGTGCCGATAACCTCGTCCTTATGACGTAATTGCACCCGGCAGCGGCGGCGTTCACCCACCGTCCTGTGCTCACCACAAAGGCGGCTCTTGGCTGTCCCTATCGTCGGTAAATCAAGCCACAGACCCACGTGGCAGGCCAGACCCAACCTGCGTGGATGCGCCAGGCCCTGCCCGTCGCACATCAGAATGTCAGGCCGCTCCGGCAGGCGCTTCACAGCGGCAATGACGGCGGGGGCCTCGCGAAAACTCAATAATCCCGGCACGTAGGGAAATCGACAAGGCTGCTCCAAATGGACCGACTCGATGACCTCCAGCGTGGCTGCATCGCACAATACGGCGGCAGCCACTATCTGCGTCCCGCCGGCGGCGAACGCGCAATCCGTTCCCGCGATTGTCCGCACCGGTCCGGCGATGCGTTCGATACGCACTTGCGACGCCAATTCACGCTGCAACGCAATAGCCCTGCGAGGCGAAATGTCCCATCGATGACGAAGCATTTCCGGTTACCGAAAAGACTGAACCACAAAGTTCACAAAGAACACAAAGAAAAAAATAACTTTTTAATCTTTCTGTTCTTTGTGTTCTTTGTGAACTTTGTGGTTCAGTCTTGTAGTATGCAGATTGGATTGACCTATGCAAACACTCTCTGAAATTCGAGAGATTCTCTCTGCCGCCGGAATCAGGCCTCGCAGGAGCCTTGGGCAGAATTTCCTCATAGACGCGAACCTGATGGGCAAACTGCTGGAACTGGCGGAAATACCAGCCGACGCGACTGTCCTTGAGGTTGGTCCCGCCACCGGTTCGCTGACCGAGGAACTTATCGTCCGCGCCGGCGACATTGTGGCTGTCGAAGCCGATAGGGCGCTTGCTGCGATCCTTCGCCGACGACTGGGGCATAAGGAAAACCTGGTCGTTCTCAACCGCGACGTTCTGGCCGGGAAACATAAAATCGCACCGGAGGTGCTCGATGCCTTGTCAGGAGCCGAAAATGTCCATCTGGTCGCCAACCTGCCGTAC
>DAOVFI010000047.1 GCA_030673005.1 Planctomycetales bacterium | reverse complement strand
TTGTACCGTTTGCAAGTCCGGTCAGTGTTACCCGGTGCGACTTTACATACGAAGCGTCCCGGACGGTCTTTTCGTACTTTTTAGAGGCGGCGCCGTATCTGACAACGCTGTCGGAAGGCTCGTTCGTCTTCCAGGCGACGGTCGCGGTTACGCCGGAAATTTCCGTTACCGTTACTTCAGAGATCGAAGGCGGAACGTCATCTTTGACTAGTTCGACATTCACTTCCAGGGTCTGCTCCCGCTCGACCTTCGTATTTATCTTTACATTCCTTTTAAAACCTTTCATTGAGATTGTTACGTCATACGTCTTTTCGGGGACGGTAATCGTGTATCTTCCTTCCCGGTTCGTGACGGCGCTGAACGGACCGGCCTCGACCTTCGCGCCGTTTATCGGTTTCCCGTCGGCGTCCGTTATCCTGCCGGCAACCGCGCCCCGGGGGCTTTCATTCCAGTAGTGTTGCAGTATTTCCTCATGCTTCAGCGCGCGGGAATAGATACGGATTTCGTCGATGGTTCCTTTGAAGAAGTTGGTGTATTTCCCGTAGGAGTAGTATGCGCCTATGTGCAAATCAGAGGCGGATTTATGTATCTTTCGCATTGCCGGCGAAGGATTGGTGGACGGGTCCTGCCGACCGTTTATGTAAATCCTCATCGTCTCGCCGTCGGAAGTCGCCGCCAGGTGCACCCACTTGTCGGCGGGTAACGTTTTGGAGGAACTCATCCACGTTCCGGTCATTCCACAAGAAGAGAGGCCGAAACCGACCCATTTCTTTTTAGAACCGAGATACAATTCCAGGCAGCGCTCGTTCACACCGTCTGCGTTAAGCCATCTTTCCAGAATGTGATATCCGTTCGTTAGCGGCGTCTTTATCCAGCACATCAGCGTGATTTCTTCGGCTGCTTTGTTGAGGTCGGCGGATTTGGGGACGTTCACATAGTCGTCGGCGCCGTCGAACAGCAGGCCGCCTCCGACCCTGCCTTTGACCCACTTGGCCCCGTGGATCGCGCCGTGGTTGCCTTTGCCGGCGGCGTTAAGGGCTTTGTCGCCTTGTCCCTCGTCGAACTTCCACCATGCGATGAGGCTCTTATCATGCCCGGTAGAGCATGACGGTAGAATCACGCCACAGACAAGGAAGATTGCCAATGACAAACACCACGTTCTCTTTCCATACGTCTTTGTCGTCATGGTTTGTGTCTCCTGAAATATTATCATTTGCCCGAAGTAATCTGTTTCTTCAGTAAGAGTTCAGCCGTATGCTTCAAGAAAAGAGCAAGTCTTTCCACACATAGTATTTATCACTCCGGCTGTTTGGAGTGATAAATACTACCCCTGCGCGGGTGGCACGGTCAAGCCGAACGCCTGCCTGCCCTGAGGCTCAGACCCGAAGGGCAGGCAGGTGAATTGTTTTTTCATTTTGTGTGCCTGACTTGCTCTTTTCTTGAAGCATTCATTGCAATTGGGTGAATAGTTACCTCGTTGCAAACGGCTGAAGTGTTACTTTCTTCAGAGAGGATACTTTAATTTTCAGACGATCAAAATACGAAATACCCTTTCCATTATTCCATGTCAGTCGGGTTTACGCCCGTCAGCGAATCCACGATGCGGTCGGCGGCGGCGAGGGCGGCGCGGTCATAGGAGTTTGTAACGGCCAGGACGTTGCAGCCGGCGCCCTTGGCGGCCTCGACGCCGGCGGGTGAATCCTCGACGACCCAGACGGTCGATGGGTCGATTGGGCTATTTTTCTCGCCTAAAAGTTTTATCGCCAGGATGTATCCTTCCGGGTCGGGTTTGCCGCGTTCGACATCTTCAGCAGCGACGATCGCATCGACCAGTTCGATCGCGCCGACTGTCTTACCGGCCAGGATAATCTCCTCGCGCAGGGCGCCCGAGCAGATAGCCATAGCGACCCCCGCCTGACGGGCCGCACGCATCAGTTCGACCGCGCCGGGAAGCGGGCGGATCGACTCGGTATAGGTTTTTTTGACCAGTATGCTCTTCCGGGCAGTCATTTCGGCGATCTGACGCTCGTCGTTTTCACGCCCGTTGGCGACGAGAACGGCTGCGAAACAGTCGTGATCGTCAAAGCCCAGATACTTGCTGTAATAATCTTCGCCGGTAAGTTCGATACCCCGCCCTGCCAGCACCTCGCGAAAACACGCCAGGTGAACCGGTTCGGAATCCACTACCACCCCGTCGAAATCAAAGATCATCGCATCCAAGATATTCATACTCCATAAAATGGTAGGCCGGCGCTGCGCTCCGGTCCAGCCTACACGCTAATCCGTTGGGTGGCACGGTCAAGCGAGGTCGAGGCCGTTTGGTCTCGACCTTGCTTGGCCGTGGCTGGGCGTCCACACGGCCAAGCCTTCCTGCCTACCGGCAGGCAGGCGCTGCGCTCCGGCTTGACCGTGCCACCAGGTCTGACGGTATTCCGGTCAGACACAAACGCCGTTTGACAAATGTATCACCGAGGTAATAGCATACATAAATAACGAGTCGGGAAAAAGAGTCAATGGAGCCGATAGCCGTAATAAGCGACATCCACAGCAACCTCGAGGCCCTTACAGCGGTGCTGGGGGACATAACCGACAGGGAGATAGACAAAATTATCTGCCTTGGCGACGTTGTCGGTTACGGTCCGCAGCCGGCAGAGTGTCTGGATATGGTGCTGGAGCACTGCGAGATTACGCTTATGGGCAATCACGATTTCGCTGTGATGTACGAGCCGAGCAATTTCAATCTGGGGGCGGAGGGCGCCTGCTACTGGACGCGAAAGGAACTGGAGAACGAGCCGGACAAATCCGCACGCGATCGCCGGTGGGAGTTCCTGGGCGGACTTCCGGTCAAGGCGGTTCTCACGGACGATGTGTCTCCTGTCGGCAGGGCGGTGCTTGCCCACGGCTCGCCGCGCCGACCGATAAACGAATACATCTTCCCCGACGACGTTTACAACGCGCCGAACAAGATTAACAGCCTCTTCGAGCGGTTCGAGAACATCTGCCTTGTCGGGCACGTACACGTACCGGGCGTGTTCCTGCCGACGCCGGACTTCTACAGCCCCGACGAACTGTCCGACGTCTATAAAATGGACAACCACAAGGTCCTGGTAAACGTCGGCTCGGTCGGTCAGCCAAGGGACCGCGACACACGCGCCAGTTACGTTATTCTCGAAGAGGGGCTTGTGCGGTTCGTACGCGTCGAGTACGACGTGGAGGCGACCATATCGAAAGTCCACGCCGTAAGGGAACTGGACAATTACCTGGGCAATCGCCTCCGCGAGGGAAGGTAACGGAATTAGTAGCCGGTAGCCAGTCGTGGTATATACAGCCCAGCACCTACCTGCGATGGGGGCATTTGTGGTGAGTGGGGGGTTTGGGTTTTACGGTGGGGCTGTGTCCGCTGCCGTGGGGAGGCCTGGGACCGGTAACGGTCGGCTTGTGTCGATAGCGATGCCCGCGAACGGCCGCAAGACGATCAGCCCTTTGCGCCTGGTGACGAAGGTTAATTTTATCCTCCAGGCAGGTAATTTCGTATTGATGGTTCCTGATGTGGCGCTCATTCCAGGTATAGTTGAGATCATTGTGTAAATGCTCGTGCGTCAACTCATCCACGGGCACGCCATGATCATTTGATACCTTAACCGCGAACTGGTTGCGCATCTCGTAACGGTGTTTCAACTTCTGGCGGTTCTCCTTGATTCGCCGCTCATAGTATGCGATCCACTGATCGTGCGTCCAGGGAGGCGTAAGCATATAGGTAATACAACCGCTATTGATGCAGCAGGCCGTAAGGGCCAGGAGGACGAGAAAAGACATTCTTAATTTTCGATCAGTCATGGCGGCCTCCAATAATGTGCTTCCCTGGGCCGTAATCGGTTTTGGCAGACGGGAAATATATCAATTCTCACACTAAATGTATTATAAGCATTTTTGGCGTAAATGACAAGGGTTTTTTGACAGATAGCGATCATGACACCCGGTATGTCTCAACAGGTTACAAACCTGTACCACCTGCGTATCCGCTGACGGTCGAGGCGAGTTTCCTGCTGTGGCGGGCGCGGAATTTTTGCGCCTTCTCGGTACACAGGTCGATGAACCGGCGCCAGTCGTCCGGCGTTTCGGGCGCGCGGTCGGTCTCCAGGAACGCCTCCAGCCAGATAAGCCCCAGGAAACTTATCCTGCCGTCCCAGTCGTCGGGCATGTTCGCCTTCAGCCAGGCGGCGGCCAGCGGGTATCGGCGAGGTAAGTCCAGGCGGAAACGGTTGCGGAAGTTCAGTTCGTAAGTTCTTTGGCCGGCGGACGATGCGAAGATCGCCGACGGCGCAAATGCCCGCCATTCCTTGAATTGCAGGACGGAGCGGGCGTGGCAGGCGTCGAGGATGACCAGGCGGCGCCGGTTCGCAGGCGGACTGGCCGATTTTAGAATGTCGGACAATGGCATGTCCGTCTGAGGGCGGCGGAAACGCCACCGTCCATCGGACGTCTGCGTCGAGGCCAGATAGACGATCGAGATGTCCGCATCTTCCGGTTTGGGAAGGTCCCCAAGCGCAGCCGACAGGTCCTGCGGCGAGGGGTCTGTCAATCCGCCCCGCACCACCAGAGAGGGATACCATTGCGCGAGTGTCTTTTCGATAACCTCGCCGGTGGCGACCCAGCCGATTAACGGGCTTCTGCCGGTGCGGCTGACGTTTAGGATGCGGTTGTAAATGACTCGACAGCGGACGGACGCCGCCGGAACCGGAAGGCGGACGCTTTCGGCGGGCGTATCGGCGCATCCTGAAAGCCCGAACGACATAACCGGCAGCAGCGCCAACGCCGCTGATAAGCGAAATGTCAAAGACCGATAAATAATCGACACGTCCCGGTACTTCGCAACAGTTGAAAAGTGAGCCTGTCGGCCCAGCCTACCTGTGCAGAAAAAAGAAGCCGGCCTGTAAAAGCCGGCTTCCTGTTTATTTCAATTGCAGGTCAGTTTAGAAACGCATCTCGAATCCGACGTCGATCAGATGGTCCTCGAAGTCTTCGTTCGCAACAGAGGCTGTGTAGCCCAGATAGACCTGCATGGTTTCGTTGAACCTGTAGGTGAACTTGGGGCCTAGTGTTATCCAGCCGTTGTCGGTGCTTCCGCGAGCGTATTTCGAGGCGTCCTCGTGGACGACCTGGTTATAGTTGAAGTTGAAGTCCACGAAGATCTGGTCGGTAACGGCGTAGGATGCCTTGTTAGCCAGGAGGAAGGTGCCGTCGCTGATGCCCTCGGAGGTAGAGTTGTTGACGCCCGACCGATAGGCAATGTCCTGGTGACGGAACATGTACGTCGGGGTAACCGAGGCGCTGAAAGGACCGTTGACGTATATGGCGCCGATGTACGGGCAGACGACGAACGTGTTGGTGTCGATCTTGGTCCGGAAGCGGGCGTTGGGGAACGGCTTTGTTCGGGCGATCCCGCCGGAGTACCCGTAGGTCAGGGAGGTTCCGAAGTAGAACCACTCGATATTCTTGTTCACGAAGAACGTGGCGGTGAAGGCGTCGTCGTCGAAATCGGTGCCGTTTTGCCCGGCGAGGTCGCCGCTGGTGTGTGTAACGGAGAAGATTGCACCGGCCTGGCAATCGGCGAACGTCGTGAACGTTAATCCGCCGGTAACGGAATGAGAGTTGGTAATCATCCCGTTATCCTGACGACTGCGATTATGCCCGTAGGCGTATTCCAGGAACGGCGTCAAATCGCTGAAAAGCCCGCCGTTGGCGGCGTGCTTGTCGGACGTGCGGTAGGAATCCAGATTGAAGGAAATCGCCCGCAGAGAGTTAATCTTATTAACGTCGGCAGGATTACTCGCCCGATGGAATTCCGCCACCGCAAAGCGGTTGACCGACTCGTAACTATCCGAAGAACGCGCCGGCGTCGATGACACAGCAGATGTATGATGCGAACTGGCGAAAGCCATATTCGAGACCAGAACGCACAACATAACTGCCGTAACCAATGTCATTGCTTTCCAATTCATTAATTTTCTCCCTATTCATGTTCACGAAGGAAAGTTAACGCACCTTCTACGCGACTTATAGATTCTTCGTCAAGACAAAAATTTTTCTTTACACTTTTTTTCTGTCAGTATGTCGGTTTTTCCCAGGCACTGCTCACGATAAACCGTTCGACACTGCTTCAACAGAAAACAATCCAAACCGCGTTGTCGTGTCAAAGCCGATTCTTCGATTCCCAGGAAGTTTCCGCTGCGCTCAAAAACGAACATGCCGGACAACTCATAAACCATGATGTAACAATGTATTACGAAAATTATAATACAGTATAGCGAAAGAGCAGTAGCCGTATAGTCTTGATACATAAGCAGATACGGAAATTACAAATATTTGCCGAATCCGTCTGTTTGAGATATTTGCAGTCTTGTCTTCAACTTGACAAACGAGACAGGTCAGAGTAGCCTTTACTGTCATGAGTGATTTGATATTGATTGTCGGTGACGGTGCGATGGCGACTGTGTGTGCGAGGATACTCGCCGATAATGGATTTGCCGTCCGCTTGTGGAGTGCTTTCGAGGGCAATGCCGACGAAATGCGCAATACAGGCAGGAACGACAAGTTCCTGCCGGGCGTTTCACTGCCGGAGGATATCGAGATCACTACCGATCCGGACAAGGCCTTCGCAGAAACGGTTATGGCGGTATCGGCTGTACCGACTCAGTTCACCCGTTCAGTCTGGGAAAGACTCAGGCAGAGCTGCCCTTCAGGACTGCCGATCTGCTCGGTCACCAAGGGAATCGAAAACAAGACACTCCTCCGACCGTCTGAGATACTAAGGGACGTTCTGGACGGTTCACCTGAAGGAGACCGGCCTGTGGCGGCGCTGTCGGGGCCAAGCATTGCAGCCGAGGTTGCGCGGAAATTGCCCGCAACCGTTGTTGTGGCCTCCGAGAACGAGAAAATCGCCCGGCGGGCGCAGCAGACCTTCGCTACGGCCTACTTCCGCGTCTATACCAATACAGATATTGTTGGAGTGGAGATAGCGGCTGCTACAAAGAACGTCATTGCTATCGCCGGTGGTGTGCTCGACGGTCTGCGTGCGGGCGACAACGCCAAGGCCGCATTGCTGACGAGGGGACTGGTCGAGATAACGCGCCTGGGCACAGCAATGGGTGGGCGACGAGAGACATTTTCGGGACTGGCGGGGCTGGGCGATCTGGTAACAACCTGCATCAGTCCACATGGAAGGAACCGCTCATTCGGCGAGGCCATTGGAAGGGGGATGAAGACGAAACAAATCGTTGAAGAGACACAAAGCGTAGTCGAGGGCATCGCAACTACCACCAGCGTAATGGAACTTGCCGATAGAAACGGAATAGAGATGCCCATCACTAAAGCGGTGCACGCAGTAATCTTCGAGGGTCAGGACCCAACAAAGGCAATCGCAGAACTGATGACCCGCCCGCCGAAAGCGGAAGACTGAAAAGATCAAACCCGCTTCAATTGCAATGTTCCACGTGGAACAATGCAATTGAAGCGGGAATTTGGAGAGTGATAATCAATTTTTGTAACACTTCAGATGTTTGTAATAGAAGATGTTTTGGTTTGTCCCGAAAAGACTTCACAGGGATGAAGGTGATAAAAAAATGAATGTTGAACCTGCCTACCGGCAGGTTCAACATTCTCTTTTCCGCTGCATCGCTGTAAAATGCTTTTCATGCTTCTGCAAACAGATGAACTGTTACTAAACTTTTTAATCCCGAAAGGAGGTATAAGTAAAATGCCTCGAAAGACAAATCGTCCCCGTCTGGGCAGGGGTCTTTCCAGTCTGATCCGCAATTCAACCCTGACGGATTCGCCCGAATATCAGCCGACGGATGAATCCGTCCAGGACACTGTTCCGACGCATCGCCATCGGACGATATCCGTCGCCGGCGGCGGGATCAGCATGGTCCCGGTCGATAGCATAAGCCCGAACCCGTCCCAGCCACGCCAGAAATTCGATGAAAATTCACTAGCAGAATTGGCGGATAGCATCCGCGTTCACGGGCTTCTCCAACCGATCCTTATCGCCGAGGCGCATTACGAAGACGATGAGAAAGGCACACCATACAATCTTGTTGCCGGCGAGCGACGCCTCCGCGCTTCCCGGCTTGCCGGTCTGGAAGAGGTGCCGTGCATCATCAGGTCCGCCTCCAGCCAGGAAATGCTGGAACTGTCCCTGATCGAGAACATACAGCGGGCAAACCTGAACCCGATCGAACGGGCAGACGCCTACCGCAACCTGATCGACCGCTTCGGCCTGACACAGGAACAAGTCGCCAAAAGAATGGGCGAAGCGAGAGCCACTATTGCTAACCATTTACGGCTACTGGCGTTATGTAACGACGTGCAGTCGATGGTAGTTTCGGGCGAGATAGAATTCAGTCATGCCAGGGTTCTTGCCGGGCTTGCCGGCAGGCCTGAGGTTCAGGTCGGTCTTGCCCGCAGGATTGTCCGGGAGAGACTGTCGGTCCGTAAGTTGGAGAGCCTGGTCCTTGCCGCCCAGCGAGGTAGTTCCCCGGACGTCGAGATAAAGGAAAAGAAAACACCATCACCGCGTTCTGCCTACATGCTTGACGTTGAAGAGCAATTGACCCGTTCGATTGGCAACCGGGTCTCGATCAGCCCGGGAAGGTCCAGAAACTCCGGCAGAATCACCATAGAATACTACACGCTGGAAGATTTCGACAGAATAACGGCCACGCTGGGTGCGAAGATAGAAAGTTGAATTCCAAACTACACATATTATTATCGTGTATAGTTTTATGACATAATCTGACAATATGCCTGCTTTAGCCCGCATTTCTAACCACAGAGGACACAGAGTTCACAGAGATCTTAAAAACATGTTTTATTGCAATTTCAATGGTTATCTCATCCCGACCGGACAATCGTGCCCGGCTTTTTATAATCTGAAAAAACAGAGTGTTGTTTTTTGAATAGCCATAATAGTTTGTAACTTCTTTTGTAATAAATATTTCTGTGAACTCTGTGTCCTCCCCTTGGGACGGCGAACAGCCGCCTGTGGTTAGAAATGCGGGTTAGAGCAATTCACGTCAATTTGGAACGGGTAACACAGCCCACAGAAGGCTTTCTGTGGGCTGTCGGTCCCATGTCAGAGAAGTCTATTCGCTACAAAATCTCGTTAAATGCTCTAAATTGGTAAGGATCTAAGTACAACGATTCAGAATAAAGGGACCAATATCAGGTACGTCCGCCTGCGCGCCGAATATATCGGGGCGACTGTCCGAACCTTGAACCGAGCGTGGCGATTCAGCCGTTCGTCACGACGTTCCTGCAGCCACTGGAGCCACACATCCTTCGCATCCTCAGCCTCGTGGCTTAAGAGACCCCCAGAGAGGCATGCACTTTCTTAAATTCGGCAACCCAGCACTTCTCGATGTCCGTCACGTCGCGTCCAAGGCGTTTCGCCAGTTCGAAGAAACCTGGCCCCGGCTGCATATCCCCTTCCTTGTGGACAACTAACGCCGTCATCATGCCTCGCCCAGCGGCATCCTCTTCCTCCGAAATCTCGCCGAGAAAATGGAAGAAGCGAGCTTCATGGGGTTGAAATTGGATCGCCCCGATTCCCGCAACCAGATCTGAATAGGGGATGAAGCCGCGTGTTCGGGCACGGTCTGCGATAATCATCATCAGCACACGTCCGTGTCTTTGCTGGCGAAAATAAGGGCTGGTGTTATTAGCGAAATTGGCCAAAACGAAAATAAGCCCCTTTCTTGTTTTCGTCCACAAATGATACTGGAAGCATGCCTTCTCTACATGGCCCCTTGTGTGGCCGTTCGTGATTTGTTAGGCTTTATGGCATGGCGGTCAGTGGCATGAACCTGTTTAGCACCGGCGTCGAAGAAGGTCTGGCTTTGGCCCGGCGGGTTGATCCGAAATACGGGCCGGTTTGGGATGGTCGAGCACCGGCCGAGCAGGCTGCGATGGCGTGGTACTTCCTGCCGCACGGGTCGAGCAAGCCGACTCTTGGACCGACCCGGCCGAGGGTGATCAAGTGGTACTGCCTCTTCGCCGACCAGCGCGAGTTTCCTTCCGGCCATCGGTACTGCATCAACGTTTACACCGGCTGTGAGCACCAATGCGGATACTGCTACGTATCCGGCTATGCGAACATGGATGCCAGGCCGAAGGAAAACTTTCCCCGCTTACTCCAAAAGGATATCGAAGACCTGGAACAGTTCGACGTCTCACCGGCCCCGCTGCACCTGCCAAACAGCACCGACCCGTTTCAACCGCTTGAAGCGAAACTTGGCCACGCCGGGCTGGCCCTGGAGCAGATTCTTGCCCATCGCAATCGTTTCACGACGGTTACCGTCCTTACCAAGAACCCGATGCTGGCTGTGAGCCGCAATTACATCGACCTGTTCAGTAGTCTGGTCGAGTTGCCGACCGTTCATCCGCGCCGGGAGGAGTTTGCCCAAACCGGCCAGCCCGGATTCTGTATCGAAGTGAGCCTGGCGTTCTGGCGTGATGAAGCCAGGGCAGCCTACGAGCACAATGCGCCATCTGTTCAGGATCGCATCGAGGGCATCCGCGCAATCCGGGCAGCCGGCATCCCCTTGGCGCTGCGGATTGATCCGTTGTTTCCACGATCACCGTTTGGGGAAGGTTCGGTCAGGACATTGGCGGACTTCGGGCTTACCGAAGCCCAGACTTTGGACGACCTGACCGACTTGGTCCGATTTGCCAAAGAGGTTGGCGCTCGCTACGTGGTTTATTCGGCAGCCAAGATCGTCCAGCCCCGCAGCCGGTCTTTGTCGGACACAATGCGGGCCATGCGACAGGCGTATGAATTCCTCGCGGCTCCGCAAAGGCTGATCTTCCGCGGCGGGGCCTGGCGCCTTCCGGCCGATGTTGCCGACAGCCAGATCGTCAAGCCATTCCTGGACATCTGCCGCCGCGAAGGCGTTCCGGCCAGACACTGCAAGCACAACCTGCCGGGAACGCCTTGAAGACCAGCCGGTCCAGCAGCCTGTCGTCATCCCACTATGCCGAGATCGCGATGGTTCCGGTGTCCTGTGCTTGTGCGCGTTCCGTGCTTGGATAGATAGACCTGAAGAACGCGTAAGTGTGTTCGGAGTTCTGATTCTGGTGGGCCTGTGTTTGCCAAGCACTTACAAAATAGCCCCGATAGGGTATAAAACAGCCTTTCAAAGTCAAAATGAAGCCAGCAACATCCTCTTGTGCTTGCTTTTTATACCTGATAGGGTACAAATAAACTTGACTACATAGGCCAAGTAGCCGATTATAATGGAGTGAAGTCTGGTATTATACCCGATAGGACGGCAAGCATGGAATTGGCCAGGGAAATTATTGAGATGCGGAAGTCGGCGGGGCTGACCCAGGCCGAGCTGGCTGAGCGGGCAGGCGTGGGCTTGCGATTTGTGCGTGAGCTGGAACAGGGCAAACCTACGGCCCGGATGGACAAGGTCAACCAGGTGCTCGCGCTGTTCGGCTGTGAGCTTGGCGTGAGGACGAAATCATGACCCGCCAGGCCGACGTGTTCTACCGCAACCACCTGGCGGGGCGGCTCACCGAACTCGCCGACGGCGGCTACCGGTTCATCTACGACGAATCATACTTGATCGAGGGCAAGCCTATCTCGCTGACGCTACCATTGCAGGCTGAGCCGTTCGAGTCGGAAACGTTGTTCTCATTCTTCGCCGGCCTGGTGCCCGAGGGATGGTACCTGAGGATTGTCTCCCCCACCATCAAGGTGGATGAGCGCGATACCTTTGGTCTGCTGATGCACACCTGCGGCGACTGTATCGGAGCCGTCAGTCTGCGGGAGGTTTTTTGTCATCAGGATGACGGTGTAAATGAACATGGGAGCCGTGGTTCCCTTGCGACGGACCTTCCGCATATAAGGCGGGAATAGCGATGATTGACTACGACGCCAGAACTCTTCGAATAATGTTCGGCAAGCCGATCAG
>DAOVFI010000306.1 GCA_030673005.1 Planctomycetales bacterium | reverse complement strand
CGGCAAGTGGGGCGAATCGTTTTACGAAAAGGCAATGCTCTGCCGGGCACAGGAGAACGCCGTCTATTTCGCCAGCGTCAATACGTCAATGCGATTCCAGAACTCCGCCACCAGCGTAATCGACCCGTCGGGAAAATGCCTGGCCTACGTCCCATACGGAAAAGAACAACTCCTCGTTGTGGATATCGACCCTTCAAAGGCCAGTCGATTTTTTGCGAAAAGATACAACCCGGCGCTGTATCCTGAATAGATTCGATTGCGGATTTCGGATTGCAGATTGCGGATTGACCCGTAGGCCGGGACGGAGCGAAGCGCAGTCCCACCTTCAGCCTTCGCAGCAAGAAAGGTGGGCCTGATGGCCTAGCCTACAACTGGGTGCCGGGGTCGCGGTGTTTGCGACCACGATATTTCCTCCAACCCCGAGCAAACGTGGCCGCAAACGCAGCGGCCACGGCACCCGGCTTTCGGAAGAGCAGTTCCAGGAAGAACTGGAGAAACCCATTAATACCGCATTCGCCGCGGCGCTGCGGAAGGTGGAAGGGCCATAAGACAAAGGAAGAAGTTTTGAGCGAAGATATTCATCACAATTGCGGTGTGGCGGCGGTGTATCGGCTTGGCAAGTCCGTAGGCCGGGACGGAGCGAAGCGTAGTCCCGGCAACCCGGCTGACGAAGTAATTGATAGCGACAACGTATCGGCCATGCTGCCGCAGATGCTGCTGGACCTCCAGAATCGCGGTCAACTTGCAGCCGGACTGACCAGTTACGATCCTGCCAGGGCGCAGATACTCGATACTTTCAAGGACGTCGGTACTGTCAGCGAGGTCTTTCGGATGTCCCATCCGGGCAAGTACCGGTCCATCCTGGACGAGTACGCCGGCCGGGCCGCCATCGGGCATACGCGCTATGCGACCTGCGGTGCCGACGACGTCCGCTACGCCCAGCCGTTCGAGCGCCACCACGGGCGCCTGTGGAAATGGTTCGCCTTCGCCTTCAACGGTCAACTGGCCAACTACGCCGACCTCCGCGACCGCCTGCTCGCCAGGCGGCACTATCACTTCACGCTGAATACCGACACCGAGATGATCATGCACGCCCTGTCATATCGACTCCGAGGCGACAAGCCGCCGGAGCTGCCGAAGGTGATGGCGTCGCTGGGACGTGCATTCGACGGGGCGTACAACATCGCCTACCTCGACGCGATGGGGCGGATGTTCGTCGCACGCGACCCGCTGGGAATTCGCCCGATGAGTTGGGCCGTGCAAGGCAGGCTGTTCGCAGCCGCCAGCGAATCGGTCGCGCTGTCGAACCTGGGTTTTGCCGATATAAAATCGCTTCCGCCCGGCGAGATGGCGATTATCGAGAACGGCCGGCTGCGATTCGAGCGGTTCGCCCCCAACCGCCGCTGCGCGCACTGCTTCTTCGAGTGGGTGTATTTCTCCAACGTCGCCAGCACGATCGACGATTGCAGCGTGTATATGGCCCGGGCGCGCTCGGGGCGGCGACTGGCGGAACTGGAGAACGAGCAAATCGACTCATCCTGCGTGGTCGTTCCGGTGCCCGACACAGCCAAGGCCGCCGCCGACGCATTCGCATATTCACTCGGCGTCCCGTGCGTCGAAGGCCTCATCCGCAACCGTTACATCGGAAGGACATTCATCCAGCCCAGCGGCATGCGCCGGCGCAGCGTCGAAGGAAAATACACGCCGCTGCCGGCTATCCTCGCTGGCAAAAAAGTCTTCCTCGTGGAAGATTCCATCGTCCGCTCGACGACCTTGCGGGCCTTGGCCAAGCAGATTCGCCGGCGGGGCGAGGCCGCCGAAGTCCACGTCCGCGTCGCCTGCCCGCCCATCGTCTCGCCGTGCTTTTACGGGATCGACATGTCGAGAATGGGCGAGTTATTCGCGCCGAAATTCGTCGGTAGAGGGTATAAAGGCGCGCCCACACCGGAAATGCAGAAGCGAATGGCCAAGGATCTGGGCATCGACAGCCTGCGATACCTCTCGACCGACGACATTGCAACCTGCATCGGGATCGATTCGGACCGGTTGTGCACCGGCTGCGTAACCGCCCGCTACCCGACCGAATGGGGTGAAAAGCACCTCCGCAGCGCAAAGCGCAAGGCCCGCCGGGGAAAGGAAACCACGCGTACGTACGAATGAAGTCCACGAATTACACGAATTACACGAATAATAAAAAGATTGTAGGCCGGGCCGGAGCGCAGCGCAGTCCCGGCACATAAGAGTAAAAGGCACTCGAAGATGACCTCACGCGAACGATTCGAAGCGACGTTGAATCACCGACAGCCTGACCGCGTCTGCGTGGACCTCGGCTCGACCATGACCTCCGGCATCTCGGCAAGCACTCTGTCCGAACTTCGCAAACGCGTTCTCGGACAGGCCGACTATCGCGTAAAGGTGTTCGAGCCGTTCCAGATGCTCGGTGAGGTGGACGACGAATTACGCGAAGCGCTCGGAATCGACGTGGTCGGACTGTTCGGCCCGAAGACCATGTTCGGCTTCGAAAACGCCGATTGGAAGGAATTCGAACTCTTCGACGGGACGCCCGTGCTCGTGCCGGGCCGGTTCAATATAACCACCGACTCCAACGGCGACCTGCTTATCTATCCCGAGGGCGACACCTCCGTGCCGCCCAGCGGGCGTATGCCGCAGGGCGGTTTCTACTTCGACACGATCATCCGACAGGGGCCGATCGATGACGACAAACTCGACCCGGCCGACAACTGCGAGGAATTCGGCCCGCTGAGCGACGAGGACATTCAATATTTCGCCGACCATGCAGCCGGACAGACCGGTCAAACCGATTGCGGCGTCATTATTTCACTGCCGGGGACGGGAATCGGGGACATCGCCCTGGTGCCGGCGCCGTTTCTCAAGCACCCGAAGGGAATCCGCGACGTCGAAGAGTGGTACATCTCCACGGTAAGCCGAAAGGATTACCTGCACGAGGTTTTTTCGCGCCAGACGGAAATTGCCGTGGCGAACATAGAGCGGCTCGGTCGGGCCGTTGGCGACGCCGCACAGGCGGCCTTCGTGTGCGGGACGGACTTCGGCACACAAAGAGGGACATTCATCTCGAAAGACGCCTACCGCGAACTGTACAGCCCGTACTACCGGCGGATTAATCGCGCCATCCACGAAAACACCGACTGGAAAACCTTCAAACATTCCTGCGGCAGCATTTTCGACCTTATCGGCGATTTTATCGACGACGGCTTCGACATCCTGAACCCCGTCCAATGCTCTGCCGCCAACATGGACCCTGCTACACTGAAACGCGAGTTCGGCGGCAAAATCGTCTTCTGGGGCGGCGGGGCCGACACGCAAAGGACACTCCCGTTCGGAACGCCCGACGAGGTGTACAACGAGGTCCGCCGGCGGATCGAAATCTTCAACGACGGCGGCGGGTTCGTCTTCAACACAGTTCACAACATCCAGGCGAACACCCCGATAGAAAATCTGCTGGCCATGTTTCGGGCCATTCGAGACAGTAGTGGTTGATTGTAGGCCAGGACGAAGCGCAGCGTAGTCCCGGCGGCTCGATACGTGAAGATAAAGAAGACAGGCATGACGAAAAAAGCAAAGCAAAGGCGTCCGAACATCCAGCC
>DAOVFI010000349.1 GCA_030673005.1 Planctomycetales bacterium | reverse complement strand
TATCCGGACGTGAAGTTCACTGACGTCGGCTTCGGCGGGACGGTGGATTTCGCCGTTACCGAGTCGTTACAGCCGATGCTGGCCGGGCAGAAGGCGGCGGAGGGTCAGACGGAAAATCACGACCTTTACAACCCCTCCGGGCCACCGATAAAACTGGCTGCGTCGCTCGATTACATCGGCGGCGGCGACCTCGACATGGACATAATCGGCACGAGCATCCTGAACGGACGCGTTCTCCAGGTGGACCCTCATCACCTGGAATTCCTTCGCTGGTCGTGGATCACGATGGCGGGTGCCCTGGGAGAGGCTCCGCCGGCGACGTCCGACCCTCGCGCGGTCTATGTGCCGGTGGCGATAGAGGATTTCTTCACCGAGCCTCAGGAAGTCGATGTCGGCCCGCATCCGATGCTGCCGATTCACGTGCGAAGGGATGCTTCGGACGAATTCGCCGCGCGGACGGCCCTGTTCGACTCCGGCTCGCCCGTCAACTTCGTCTCGGAGACATTTGCGGTCGCCGCCGGTATCGACCTGTCCGACCCGGCGGACCTGACCATTACAGTCAAAGGCGTCGGCGGCGGGCAGGTAATCAGGGACGGATACTACGTGGACGCCCTGGCGCTGGAGATGGGAGCGGGGCGTGAAGGCGACCTGTTGACGATCACCAATACAGCCGTTTTCGTCATTCCCGACGCGGAGATGCCGGGCGGGCTGGAGGCCATTCTGGGCAACGGAATCCTATCGCCGTCGAACATGTTTGTCGATACGACCGTTGCGGAGTGGTACGTCGATATGCGCGACGAAGAGGATGCTTACCTCATCGTGATTATTCCCGCATTGTTGCCGGGTGACCTGGACGAGAACGGCTTCGTCGGGCAGGACGACCTGGACATCGTGCTGGGCGATTGGGGCGACAGCGTAACGCTCGGCGCACAATCCGACCCGTCCGGCGACGGCTTCGTCGGGCAGGACGACCTGGATATTGTCCTGGGCGACTGGGGCGAAGGCACCCCGCCCGATCCGGCTCCCGAACCCGCCTCCGCGAGTTTGCTTCTGCTGGGGATGGTGATGATGCTGCGACGCAGGAGAAAGTGAACGAGTGTGATTCTTCCGAACGCTTCCGTCTCCGCTTCGCTTCGCCGAGACAAGTCGGCGGACAGGACGACCACGCTGGCTCTGCTGCCGGTCCTCGGAGATCCGGCGCTGATCAGGCGCCGCAGGTAAATTGTCTTGCAGGATATGCAGGTTTTTTTTCCTCCCAAGTGTTGAAAAAGCGGCCCGCCCCTGTGTGTCGGGACGGACCGCTCTTATAAAGGCCACTTTGTCGAGAAGGAGACGCTCTTCATGCTAAACAAAGTGCCCCAATCAACTGTTGTTTACTTCTTCTCCTTCGACTCCGCTTAGGACCTGCGGCGACGAATCAGCGCCAGACCACCGAGGCCCAGCAGAATCAGTGTAGCAGGCTCGGGAACACTCGACGGTATATGACATCCGCCCCAGTCGGCGAGGACGGCGTCCAGATCCGCCTGCCCGACGCTGCCGTCGCCTGACGGATCAGGACGGGAACCGGCCGTTACTGTGTCACCCCACTCTGCCAGCACGATGTCCAGATCGGCCTGACCCACGCTGGTGTCTGTGCTCAGGTCGCCCAGGCACGTGTACATCACATCGAGGGATTGCATCAAACTCTTGCCGGTGTTGGGGTCTTCCTGCTGCAACACCAACCTGAAGCCTTCAGTCATACCGGGGTTAAGGGTCATGTTAAGGGCCTCGTCGCCGGCCATGACCAGGTCGGGAATCGACCGAATACCGGCGGTCGTCCAATACGGATCCGTTTCCGGCAGATTTTCGTAGGCTACAACGCCGCCGGTCGTCATGACCGTAACCGTATCGCCGATTATCCGCGGTCCGGTGCAGGCGGCGTCATCGACTATCAGTGTACCGGACAGCATCGCATCGAGATTAACATCGACAGTAGCGGTGGCGCCGGTGCTGCTCAACTTGACCTCCAATATCGAATCGGATGTTTGCGCATACTGGAGTTTATACGGATTGTGCGGGCTCTGAGTATGCTCCCATGTGTCATCCGTGCCGGGCGTGGTGTTCCCGATAAAGATGTCTATCGGGTTGCCGGCGGTGTTGTCGATTACCAGGTGGCCTCTTCCGCCGAAGTTGTGAATCCTCTGATAATCCGTCCCGACTCGAAAGAAGCGACCGAGTTGGAGATATCCGGGGTGACTATAGGAACGCCAGCCGTTGACGTAGAGGTTGCCGCCGGAGATTATGTGTTTGCCGTCGCCGCTTTCCGGTACCCCGTCGCATGCGCTGTGGCTGGTGCTGCTGGTGGTGGTGTCACATTGCCCCAGGCGGTAATACTCTAATACCTCCGCCGTTCCCTGGGGGTGGGAGACAGGGTCGCCGAAGGTGCCCGTCCTCTGTGTGATGACGCTGACGGGATCGACTGCCCAATGATTACCGTGACCTACCATAAACCAGCGAGGCATGAAAGTAACGTCGGCGGTCATAGTCAGGTTACCGGGACCGGTACCCCCGCCGTATGTACCACCGGCGCCGATTTTACAGGTCTTGACCTCTACGGCTGCGCCAACCTGGACAGTTCCGCTGTTATAGACGTAGCCTCTATCGGCGACCGACGTCGGCCAGCCGGTTATTGGTACCCCATCTGCGTCTGCCCAATTGTCCGTGTGCCAACTGGCGGTTCCTGCGTTCCAGTAGTAGTTCGTTGCACCGGCCGGCGCTGCTATTACAAGCACAGCCGCTAGTGTTACCAAAACAAATACGTTTCGCATCTTGTGCCTCCTTCCTGCTTGAGACTCTTGTGAAGCACCCCCGGCGGACCACCCGCCGGAAAGCGACTCCATTTTCAAATCCTTGAAATGATACCTCTTTTCCTGAAACTGACTTGCAAAAAACTTTACCTCGTTCGACTACCACCTCCTTTCAAAGACTCGCTCGGCCAAACGGCCTTGCTTGCAATTGAGCATTATCACGTTTCAAAACCTCTTATCTTCAAGAACCATAACGGTTCACAATAAATATCCTCACTGATTCAGGCTGGACGAACCTTAACGATTGTAATCAGATTCTAACAGTAATGCCCGAAATCGCCAATAGACGATAACATTATTCTTGATGGATTATTTCACTTTGTTGTTTTTGGTGGGAGCGGGGAAAGTGGCGAGAATTCACCGGTTT
>DAOVFI010000293.1 GCA_030673005.1 Planctomycetales bacterium | reverse complement strand
ATCTCCGGAGAAGTGCTCCGCTATCGCGGTAACGATTATCTCCTGCTCCGTGCGGCAAAAATAAAACGCAATCTGGACCAGTTCTGAATGGTAGGGTGTGGAAGGTTCTGTTCCCTGCACACCCTACGATTGTTCGGAAGGAGTTAACGATGGGACGATTTCGGGCTTTACTGTCAGCGATGGTTGTTTTTGTCGGTGCATGTCTGCTGTTCGCCCAGGGTTCCGGCAAGTCGAATCAACCGGTCAAAACCGAAAAACACCCGGCGGTATCCGGAAAACCGAAGCCGACCGTACAACTCGTCCTGTTCGACTGGCCGTTCGACCCTAACATCAAACTGAACCACGAACGGATAGCACTCTTCGAGAAACAAAACTCCGACATCAAGGTCCGCCTGGTTTCAGGACTTGAGGAAATATATGATAAAATGGTAATCGGGGGTAAAACGCCCGACGTGGCCATCATGGGGTACTCTACCATTCCCTTTTACGCCAGGCATGGCGTCATAATGGCACTGGATAAATTCATCGCCAGAGACACCGCCAATCGCAAGGCCATTCTGGCGATAGATAAACTCGCCGACCCTGCCGCCAGGCGCAAGGCAATAATGGCGATGGATAAATCCATTGCCGACAAAGATGCAAAGCGTAAGGCCATACAGGCGCTCGAAAAAGCCGTCGCCGAGGGTAAGAAATTCAATTGCGCCAGTTACTTCAACATCGAGAAATACTACGACCCCGACAAATACTTCCCCGTTGCGATGAAAAGTGTCCGGTATCGAGGCAAGTTTTTCGGCCTGCCTGACAGCGGTTCACCGGTGGCGATTATTTATAACAAGGACCTTTTTGACAGGTACAACACCGGGCACCCCGATAAGCCTAAACTGGAATACCCCTGCGCCAAATGGAACTGGGAAGATTTTCGTCATGCCGCCAAGGCTCTGACACAGGACTGCGACGGAGACGGAAGGACCGACGTATTCGGGGCGAGCATCGGTTTTCACCGAAATCGTTTTCCCATATACGTCTGGCAGCACGGGGGCGAGGTTATCAGCAAGGACAAGAAACGCTGTCTTATGGATTCCCCCGAGGCGATTGCCGGTATTAAGTTGATGCACGATATATTATGGGTGGATAAAAGTGCGCCGGCCGCATCGACGCTAATCGAAGGCATCATCGAACCGATCGAGTCGGTCTTCTTCATGGAGCAGCGAATCGCGATGATGCTGACGACAAGGTATGCCTACAGCAAGTTGCTCAAAAAGGGGAAATCCCTCAAAGAATTTGAATGGGACGTCGCCCCGCCGCCGAAGGGGCCTGCCGGTAATGTGAGCGTCTATATCGGATGTGGGTGGATGATCTCCGCAAAGACGCGTCATCCCCAGGAGGCCTGGCGATTGGCAAAGTTCCTCGTCGGCGACAAATCCAGCGAGATGACCATGCGGTCCGGGAATGCTATATCGGCCAATATGACAGTGGCCAAACGGATGCTTAAGCATCCGGGCACAGCGCCGAAGCACGATCACATCTGGATTGATGTTACGAACAACAGCAGACATAAGGATTTTGAGTTCAGGATCGGTGCGTCAGAACCTATGTTTGACAAGGCGATGGGGGAAATCTACGAAATCCCCTACGGCCGGCGTAAGCCTGAACAGGCTTGTCGGAACTTTACCCGCATTTTTAACAAGAGGCTGAAGGAAATCTGGGAGAAGGAAGGCGGGTTGTAGTATTGGTAGCCCGTAGTCGGTTGCCCTATTCCGTTTTTTCCTGACTACCGGCTACCGGCTACGGACTATTGAGTTGAATGACGGATCGTCGATGGAGGCGGGATTTCGCTGATGGAACTGCTTTGGCCCTGGGCGTTGTTGTCGTTGCTGCCGGTAGCGGCGGCGGCGTGGTGGTCGCTTCGGCGTCCGATGCAGAAGGTGGTCCTGGTCGGCAGCCTGCGTCTGTGGGAGCGGACGGTCGAATCGTTAAGCCCGTCGGCTACGAAATCCCGCCACGTTACAATCGCCTGGTGGCTGCTGCTGGCGGGAGCGGCGGCGGCGGGTGTGGCGCTGTCGCGGCCGACATACTATTCCGAGGCGCCCGCCAGGCGAATCGCCGTTGCGGTCCGGCCGTCGGCGGAACTGGCCGGACTGCCGGCCGATACACTCGCCGAGATCACCGGCGCATTCTTAAGTCGATTATCGCCAGCAGATCGCGTCCGGCTGATTCTACCGGTAACCATCGGTGGTTCGAGCGAATTTATCAATCCCAACGAGGCCGCCCGACGCATCCGTGCGATTCGATGCCTGCCCGCCCCTGCCATGGATCTTTCGTTGCCGGAAGGGGCCGAAGATGTCCAGCATCTCTACCGCTTCGGGCCGGCTGGGCTGAAACTGGAAGACGGACCCGGAACGACCACCATCGCCCTGCCCGCCATGCCCGGAGAGGTAACCATAGACGCCTTCGCCGCCGGCGAAGTCGGTCCGGGGTCCGTCCAGGTGTTCGTGGCGGTGCGAAACCATACCGGCGGTCCGAGGTCCGGCGAGGTAATCGTCGCCGGCGCGGGCAGTCCGCCGGTCAGACTCAAGTACGACCTTCAGGCCGGCGGTCGGCAATCGCTCGTGGCGGATCTTGCCGGTGGTAGTGAGTATTTTTCGGCCAGCATCGCCGAGGCCAAAAAAGGTCCGTGTTCAGCCGCCTTCGTCGTACGCCGGCGGTCTGTCGTCGTTAAAGTTGCGATAATCGGGCGGTCGGACCCGCACGTTCGACGTTTCGTGCGGGTCAGTCCGGCACTTCGACTGGTGGACGATCCGGACAAGGCCGATGTTGTTATCGCCATTGGGAAAAATCCTCCCGCCGGAGCAGCGGCCCTGGTGATCGACCCGCCGACGCCCCCGGAAGGATGGGCAAAGGGGGAAATCCTGGACAACTTCACCCTGCGCGACGCCGACGTCCTGTCCGACCATCCCGTCCTCGCCCACGTTGACCTTTCCGCCGTCGCCGTCCGTCGGGCCGGCGGTTGGAGGCCGGTAGGCGCGCCGACGCAGAAGCGACTGGTCAGCATCGGTCAGAATGCGCTGGTTCTGGCGCGTCAAAGCCCCCCGCGAGTCTGGCTGGCCTTCGACACCGCCGTCGAGAATACCAACTTCGCAATAACCGAATCGTTCGTGTTCTTCATTGCCAACGTTTTTAATTACTTCGCCGACCACACAGACCCGCACGGCCTTCGCGGTGCGGGGGGGGATGTTACCTACGAGTCCGTAACGCCTTTGTCGGCCGGTTCGGTGCGGGAATGGAAGCCAGTGAAAACAGGCGAATATGCGCCTTCGGCGCCCGGCGACAGCGGCCCGCTGCCGTGGCCAGGGTTTTATCGCGACGGTTCCGGCGAACTGGTCGCTGTCAGTCTGACCGGTCTGGAATCCGCCCGGCCCGACGCCGACCCGCTGAAACGCATCGCCGAGATAGACCTTCCGGCGCCCCAGTCGATGAGCGAGGGTGTCGAACTGTGGGGTATATTTGCGCTGATCGCCGCGCTGCTCTGGATATCAGGATGGGCCGTACGCCTGTGGTGACCGAACGGGTGGCACGGTCAAGCCGAACGTAGTGAGGCTTGGCCGTGACGGCGCCCACTACGGCCAAGTCTTCGA
This sequence comes from Planctomycetales bacterium, assembly GCA_030673005.1. Taxonomy (GTDB): domain Bacteria; phylum Planctomycetota; class Phycisphaerae; order SM23-33; family SM23-33; genus DAOVFI01. Next base: position 221 of record DAOVFI010000293.1, on the reverse strand, counting down.
CTTGACCGTGCCACCTGTTAGGCGACGGAGAAATGAAAAAACAATTCCGACAGACTTGTCAGGGCGACCCGGCTACGGCTCGCTTCGCCGAGACGAGAGCCTGGCGTAGCCCGATGAATTGTTTTTTCATTTTGTGTGCCTGAATTGCTCTTTTCTTGAAGCATTCATTACAATTAGGTGAAGAGTTTCTTTCAGAGTAGTTTGTGATATAATGTTGTTAT
>DAOVFI010000404.1 GCA_030673005.1 Planctomycetales bacterium | reverse complement strand
CACCTCCGCTCGCTCGACCTGCGATACGAAGGCGTAGATGCCTACCTCAACGTGCCGCTTGCACCCGGGTCCGACCCCCGCGAGGATTTCGAGATACTGCATAAGCAGCTCTTCGGCTTCATAAAGCCCGGCCACCCGGTCGAGGTGGTCAACATCCGCGTTGAGACCACCGGCAGGACGCTGAAGCCCGATGAGCCGACCGGCCAGGCGGATGACTGCAAAGTTGATCCTTCGTCGGCAATCGACTCAGCCACAGTGCATTTCGACGTCCTGGAACCGGACGGCAGGCGGGTGCTGCGACCGATAGAGACGCCGATTTACCGCAGAAGCGACTTTCGACCGGGCGCTAACCTGACAGGTCCGGCGATGATTATCGAAGACGTCTCGACGATCGTCGTCGATCCCGGCTGGCGGGGGCGGGTAAATGAACGAGGACACCTGATCCTTACGGCCACGACCGGTCAGGCAAGACATCGCGAACTCGTTACGACCGAACGGGACCCGGTGCTGCTGGAGATTTTTAATAACCTGTTCATGTCGATCGCCGAGCAGATGGGACTGACGCTCCGGAAGGTCAGCCATTCGACGAACATCAAGGAAAGGCTGGACTTTTCGTGCGCGTTGTTTGACGCATCCGGCGACCTTATCGCCAACGCCCCGCACATCCCCGTCCACCTCGGCGCGATGGGCGAGTCCGTTCGCTGCCTTATCGACGCACGCGGCGATTCGGTCCGGCCCGGCGACGTTTACGCGACCAACGACCCGTATCACGGCGGCTCGCATCTGCCGGATGTAACGATAGTTACGCCCGTCTTCCCGCCGGCGGGCGTATCGCCCGTGGATCGTGGCACGGGCGTCTTGCCCGTGAAAAACCCCGATTTTCAGTCCCAGGACGGCCCTGCGACGCATGGGCGAGACGCCCATGCCACGGAAAGATCGGTGTTTCAGAGGTCCCCTCTGTTCTTCGTCGCCAGTCGGGGACACCACGCCGACATCGGCGGCATAAGTCCCGGCTCGATGCCGCCGGAATCGCACACCATCGAGGAAGAAGGCGTGCTTTTGCATGATTTTACGCTGGTCGAGCGGGGGCGGTTTCGTCAGGCCGAATTTACGGACTTGCTGACGAGTGGGCCATATCCTGCCCGGAACATTCCCGAGCGCCTCAGCGACGTCCGCGCCGCCATAGCCGCAAACGCCGCCGGCGTCCGGCTGCTGGAAGAACTTATCGACCGCTACGGCCTGGAGGTGGTGCAGGCCTACATGCGGCACGTGAAGGACAACGCCGCCGAAGCGATGCGGGCGGTGCTGACCGAACTGCCCGACGGCGAACACAAGTTCGAGGATTTTCTCGACGACGGGGCGCGGATTGCCGTAACGGTCAGTATCGACGGCGACCGGGCCGAGGTGGATTTCACCGGCACGGACGGACAACTACCCGGCAATCTGAACGCTCCGCGCGCCGTGGTCGTCGCAGCGGTTCTGTACATCTTTCGCACGCTGATTCGGCGCCCGGTGCCGCTTAACGCCGGATGCCTGCTGCCCATCGAGATAAAGGTTCCGGGCGGTTCGCTGCTGAATCCGAACCCGCCGGCTGCCGTCGCCGGCGGGAACGTCGAGACGTCAATGCGGATCACCGACGTGATCTATGGCGCGCTGGGCAAACTTGCCGCCGGGCAGGGGACGATGAACAACCTGACATTCGGCACGGATAAGTTCACCTACTACGAGACGATCTGCGGCGGCGCGGGCGCCGGACCGGGCTTCGACGGCGCAGACGCCGTCCATATCCGCATGACCAACACGCGGATTACCGACCCGGAGGTAATCGAACGGCGCTACCCGGTCGTGCTGCGGGCGTTCGGGGTCAGGGACGGTTCCGGCGGCGAGGGCGTCTGGCGCGGCGGCGACGGCGTGCGGCGGGAAATCGAATTCCTCGAACCGATGAGCGCCGCCATTCTGAGCGAACGACGCACGCGCGCCCCCTTTGGCCTGAACGGCGCCGGCGACGGTCGGAAAGGATGTAACTTCCTGATTCATCGGAAAACGGAACAGGAACTGCCGGGAAAGGTGCAGTTGTCGGTCGAGGCAGGGGACATTCTGATTGTCGAGACGCCCGGAGCGGGGGGATATAACCCATCATCGGCAGAGTGGGCTGCGATGGCGCCGCCGGTGGCGAGATTGCTGTTCCGCGAAGGTCGCTACAGCGGCCCGACGGTGAACATCTCGGCCGGGTATGTCCAGGCGAACCTTGTAATCCTGCCGACCGCTGTTGCGGACGATTTCGAGGCTTTTTGTCGGGCAAATCCGCGCCCGTGCCCGTTACTGGAGCGACTTGAACCGGGCCGGGCCGTTACAAAATGGCTGGCAAAGGGCGCCGACCTGCGGACAGATTTGCCGCGATACCGCGTCCACTTCCCCGACGGCTTGTTCACCGAAACACTCGACGTGCGAAAGTGGTACCGCGACGACCTTACGGCCTTCCTGCTAGGGTGCAGTTTCAGTTTCGATTGGGCCTTGGCCCGCGCGGGTCTTATGCCGAGGCACGTCGAGCAGGCCGTTAACGTGCCGATGTACCGCACGACGCGCGACACTGTTTCTGCCGGTCCTTTCGGGGGCAAACTGGTCGTTACGATGCGCCCCATCCCCCGCGACCGCATCGAAGAGGCCTATGAAGT
>DAOVFI010000608.1 GCA_030673005.1 Planctomycetales bacterium | reverse complement strand
GAAAACCTCTCACAAAGCGACACCAGCGGCTGCATTCGGGCGGACCAACTGTATTTATCCTCAACACACTTTCGTGCGCGCCGACCCAACTCCTCACAAGAGGCGCTATCGCCAATCAACGACAGAATTCGCTGCCGCCATTGATCGGGAGTCTCGGCCTGGACGAGGTCGGTTCCGATCTCCACGTCAAGCCCCTCGATTGCGGCGGGCGAAGCGACTACGGGCTTTCCGGCCGACATTGCTTCCAGTATCTTGTTCTGAACGCCACGGGCGATAAGCAGAGGACAGATCGCCACACCGGCGGCCTCAAGATAGCCCCTGACATCCGCGACCGAGCCGGTAACGGACACTCCGGGAGTCTTCCCAAGCCGTCTGACCGCCCGCGTCGGATTACGCCCCACAATAGTGAACGTCAATTCCGGCAAGTCGCGTTTCAACCCGCCCCAGACTTCCCGGACAAACCAGCAGACGCCTTCGACGTTGGGTCGGTAATCCATCGTGCCGGTGAAAACAAGCGACGGCGCCAACGGCGCCGATCGGTCCCGAGGCGTAAAGTACTCCGTATCCACGCCGTTTCCGATAACCGTTACCTTCCCGGCGCCGTCGCCGAGTGCGTCGGTCTCGGCCTGTGAGACAAGCATAACGGCGTCGCATCGCTCCAGCGCCTGTTGCTCCAGGCGGCGGACCGCGCGGGCCTCCCTGCGGTAAAGCCAACTTTTAGGCCAACGGGCGGAGGCCGCATAACCGAACCATTTTGCGCTATCGACATCGACCAGGTCGATTACGTGTCCCGCCGCCGGAACCTCCAGCGCCGGCGGCAGCATGCTCGAACAATACGCCAGGACTACGTCAAAGGGTTCACGCCCCACCTCGATACGAAGGTGCCGACGCATTTCGGGGCAATGGAAATATCCCTCGGTAACGGACCCGCCCTTCAACATCCGCCACACTCCGCGAACCAGCCCGACCTTCCCGCCGGCGTGAGCCAGAATCACCTTTTCACAAATCTCCTCCAGCGGTCCGGACGAGGCGAAATCGCTTTTTTCATGGGCCAGGGCCGCCAGAGTTATTCTGAATCGCTGCGAAAGCGCCTTGATCTGGTGAAACGCGCGGACGCGCTCACCCTTGTCCGGCGGATACGGCACGCGATGCGCTATGTACAACAACCGTTTCATAATGAGTCAAATTCGGCGATCCGCTTCACCGCCGGACCAGTCGGCGCGCGCCGTAGAAAAACAATCATCGAAAAGCGAGCCTGCCCCCTCTCTTATTTGCCGGCGAAGCGATAATGGAACAGCCATCACGAATACCCATACCCATACCCATACTTAGACTTATTAGATCCCTTAATGTATTTGCGATGGGTCAGTATGATCCCGGACAGGTTGACGTTGGCTGCGTGCAGCAGTCGGATCGCTTTTTCAACGTCTTCTCGCTTGGTCTTGTTCATTTGGACCACAAGCAGAGCTTCGCTTACAACGCGACCGAGGATGCCCGCATCCGGAGCCCGACGAATCGGCGGCGTA
>DAOVFI010000372.1 GCA_030673005.1 Planctomycetales bacterium | reverse complement strand
ACGGTCCTCAGCAGGATCATCGCCGGTCTCGAAGGCGTCTTCAACGGCCACGTGGGCCGCTCTCTTATAGTCACCGCCGCCGACGTTACCGAGTATTACACCGGCTGCGGCCCTTACCTCCAGCTCGCCCGCTATCCCATAGTCTCGATAACGTCCGTCAAGGAGACGCTCGATTACGCCTTCGATTCCACCGACGCCCTGGTGGCCGACGAGGGCTATCGCCCCATCAATAGCGGCAAGAACGGAATTCTCTACCGCATCTACGGCGTCTGGTATTCGACCCCGGACGCCGTGCAAATTATCTATCGCGGCGGTTATACCGCCGCCGGCGGCGTCCCCGGCGACGGCGAGACGGCCCTGCCGGACGCTATTCGCGAGGCGGCAATCGAGCAGGCGACGTTCCTATTCAAAAGAAAGGACGATCTCGGCCTCTCCGCCGTCTCCTTCGAGGGCGGCTCGATCCAAAAGTTCAGTGCAATCGATCTTTTGCCAATGGTTAAAAAGGTATTGGGTGATTACAGAATCCCCAGCCTGTAATGATGTTATCCGCCTTTAAGGCGGCAGTGTAAATCTGTGTTAATCTGTGTCTAAAAGAGCTTTGAACCAATGTTAATTTCGTTGGAAATGGGACCGGGATTCGCCGGCGTCGTTCGCGACCTCGGCACAATGGGCAGGGCCGTCGTCGAGGCAGCCGGCGTTGGTCTGGGCAAGGGCGCTACCGACGCCGCCCAGAAGCTCAAACGCGACTACCTCTCCGGCCAGGCCCTGAAGAATCGTTCCGGCGACTTGCGCAGGGCCGTTGACGGCTGGCGTGAAGGCCCCTTGGAGGCCGTAGTCGGCGTTAGGCCGGCCTCCGCCGTCGATAGGTACAAGTGGTTGCTCGGCGACGAGCAGAAGACTATAGTCCCCAAGCGGTCCAAGTTCTTAGCCATCCCGATCGGCGAGGGTCTTACATCCACCGGAAGAGCTAAATATAGCTCGCCCCGCGACGTCGAAGGCGGCTTTTTCGTTAAGACCGGCGGGCGGCTCCTGTTCGGCTACAAGCGCGGTAAGAAGAAGGGGAAATTCCGCCCGCTGTTTGTCTTAGTCAAAAGCGTCCTCGTTCAAGGCTCGGGCGCCCTCTGGGACGCCGTCGATGATAGTCTCGACGATATAACCGGCGAAATGCAAACAGAAATAGACAAGGTTACGGGGGCGGGGCAATGACCGGACTGAATCCCGCAAAGGCGCAAAGAAAGAGATGAGTGATTTATTAACCTTAGCGCCTTGGCGCCTTGGCGGGAAAACTATTTGAAATCTGTAATTTGAGATTTGTAATTCGATGGCAAACGACGGCGGTTTAATAGCGAAGTTGGAGGAATCGTTCGTAACGGTTCTCGCCGCCCTTCAAATTGAAGGTGTGAACGTCTTCAAGACAGCCGATCACTGGCGGCATCAGGTCGGCGCTGCAGGCGGCGGTATCGAGGCCTTCCTTCGCTACGCCCCGTTCGCCTTCGTCGGCTACCAGGCGGATGAAGCCGCTCGCGAGGGCGGTTACGACCTCCGCGAGATTCCGACTATCCATATTTTCGTGGGCGCGTACGACGACTCGCCCGGCTGCGCCCGAATCGGAGATGCCGCTCATTTAGGCATAAGCAAGATTCGCGACCTGGTGATAGCTGCCTTCGAGTCGAAAACCCCCGCCGGCGATCTCGGCTGCGATGAGAGCTATTACATCGGCTCGGTAACGGTAATCGACGCCGAAAAACGCCATGCAATCGAAATGGCCTTCGAAATAAGTAAGATCACGCCTCCGGCGTGATCAGTTTTGAGTTATGAATTTTGAATTTTGAGATTGGATTTTCAACTAAACACTAAAAACTAAGAACTAACAACTAATTATGGGAGTTTGATTATGGTGGCAGTAAACGAAAGAGTCGGCGTCATCCAAGCATCGGTCATTAACGGTATCGACGCCGGCGGAACAATGTCCGCCCGCATCCAGGCCGGCTACGATGAGATCATAGAGTCCGAGCCGGACGGGCTCGAAGTGCCCATCTCCGATCGCAGCGCCCAGTTCGTTCGCGGTACGGTCGTAACCCAGGACTGGGTCAAGGCGGTCGATCTGCTAACCGGAACGGTCGGCACTTATGTTTTTCACGAACGTCAGAGCGGAGTAGCCGTCGCCACCGGCTATATCCAGCACACGATCACCAACCCCGTAATCCACAACGTTCGGCTCGATTTTAATAAGGGCGGATACGCCACGGTCACCTTCGATTTCGAGTGCCGCGCCGCCGATGAGCTCAAGACGATCGCCGATATGTGGGGCATGTTGGACGATCAGGCCGCCCCGACCTACGTCACCGCCGCTCGCGGCGGCTGGCGGATCCAATCTACAACGTTCGACGACGCCCTGGATCTAATCAATATCTACCACGTAACGGCGTTCTCCTTCGCCCTCAAGCTCGACCTAGTCAAGGCGTGCAACGACGCCGACGTGGCCTATACCTGCGTTGACGCCCGCCTGGACGGGGCACGGCCCACCGGCTCGATAACCTTCCAGGACTCGTCTATCACTACCGCCCAATTGAAGGCCCAGCAACTCGCCTTGCATGCCCGTGATACCCTGGTGGTCACCGTAACTCAATCCGGCGGCGCCACGGCGAAGACGATAACTATCGCGGGAGTAGTCTTCGACTCGTTAGGCTCCAACGCCGGGTCGAACGTGAAGTTCACCGATTATACAATGCCGTTTAGAATAACCAACGATACGACCACACAGCTTACGTTGGCCGGCGATAACAAGATAATCGCAATCGCCGATTTAGTGTGAATGAGTGAATGAGTAAATGAGTAAGCGAACGCTGTACGCTGCCCGCTATACGCTATCATGGCCAAAGACGTAAACATCCATCTAAAGACTACCGGGTCCGAAAAGACTAAGCAGGACCTCGATAAAACCGGCCAGTCGGCTAAGCG
>DAOVFI010000695.1 GCA_030673005.1 Planctomycetales bacterium | reverse complement strand
CGCCATGCAGGCCCGCGGGTTTGCGATGGATACTGAAGGCAAGATCCCGCCAGAGTTCGCCCGCTGCTACGATGGCGCAGCTCAGAAGACTGTAATACCGATCTATGCAGGCAGAGGCCCGCGGGATGAACAGTACGGCCTGGACCTGTCGAAGTGGACGAACGTTAAGCTCAGCATCACGAACGATTTCACAACTAGCTGGTTCGCGGCAAACGGCGGCGAAGTCTCAGTTAGAGCGCTCTGGTCGTTTGATAACGAGATCGCCCCTGACAGGTATTTGGCGAAGACAACTGTAGACGAGGGAGCCGTCAAAACTGCTGACATGTGGACTCGTCCCGTAATCCTGCCTATCCGGTTCCCGATTCGGAGAATCGGCGTTGAGGGGTACATTCCAACCCTGAACAGCGGCACCGACGTAGGAAATCCAAAAGCGACACTGGCAACCTCGATAGAAGAAATCAAGTTCACGAAGAGGGCACGTAAGGATATGGTATGGCAGGACAGCCTGAGGCAGCTCTTCAGATTCAATTGCGACGAGTACGGGCACGAACTCCTCGAGTCGTACATGGATCACGGAGACCCGGCGAACGCTCTATGGACTGACACAGGGCTTGGGCGGTGCGAAGTCCTAAACGCGGCGATTGCAGGGGCAGCCCCAACAGCCGTTAATGACTGGGCACAGCCCGCCTTGAACTTCGAAAGGCACGTAGCGATGACCCAGTGGCCGAACACGGCGGGAACTCACGCCGCAATCCTGGCAACCGGGCGGGGTTATAACTCGATGGGATTCTTCAGGTTTTACACCTGGACTCCGAACGAACTCTTCGGCGATCAGATCGAAGACTGGCTAAACCCAGGCAGCGACGGCGACGGCGTCTGTGAACTGACCTATCAGGTCGGCGATACGGACGTGAAAGCAAGAACGCACATTGAACAGGCGGTTCCGCATCCGGCCGCATAAGGAGATCATGGCGATATCTCCAGACGAGAGGGATCACTTCCCGGTCACTATGGCCGGGTTCGATCTCGCTCCAGGACAGACAAAGAACATTGGTTCAATCCGATGCAAGCAGCTTAGGAAGCTAACCGCAACAGTCCGAGCGACCTACAACCAAAGCGCAGACGTCACAAAACCTATCGCGATTGAGACGTTCTGGAGCGCAGACGGCGAAAACCATGATACGAACTCTTACGCCTCGATCTTCCTTCCCGCAAC
>DAOVFI010000011.1 GCA_030673005.1 Planctomycetales bacterium | reverse complement strand
CTCATCCTTGTAGCCGAGAATGTCACGCGTTATCTCGATAAGGTACGAGTTAAGCTCACCCTTGTTCCACTCGCCAAAGACCTCGTGCATCTCCTGATTACTCATACCGAGCCCAACCTTCATCATCTGATACGTCTCGCATATCATCTGCATGTCGCCGTATTCGATGCCGTTGTGCGTCATTTTGACGAAGTGACCGGCCCCGTTTTCGCCCACCCAGTCGCAGCAAGGCTCGCCGTCGGGGGTCTTGGCGCAGATAGACTGGAAAATCGGCTTTACGCTTTCCCACGCCTTGGGCGAGCCGCCCGGCATCATCGATGGCCCTTTCAGTGCGCCCTCTTCCCCGCCGGAAACACCGGTGCCGATATAGAGCAGGCCCTTGCTCTCGACGTACTTGCAGCGGCGGATCGTGTCGTTGTAGTTACTGTTGCCGCCGTCTATGATAATGTCGCCGTCCTCGAGGTGGGGTATGACCTTCTCGATGAAGTCATCGACCGCCTGCCCTGCCTTGACCAGCAGCATCACCCGACGGGGACGCTTCAGCGCGCCGACGAATTCCTCGATCGAGTGGGTTCCGATGATGTTCGTGCCGGCGCCGCCGCCGTTTAGAAAATCATCCACCTTGCTGACGGTGCGGTTGAAGACCGCCACGGTGAAACCGTGATCGTTCATGTTCAGCACGAGGTTCTGACCCATAACCGCCAGTCCGATTAGTCCAATGTCCGCCTGTGGCATTGATTACTCCTTTCCAGTGTTTTATGTAGCGTTCAGTGTTCAACGTTCAGCGTTCAGCATTCAGCATTCAGCATTCAGCGTTCAGCGTTCAGACCGCTTGTCTGACAGGCTTATGCTGAATCCCGATCGCTGATCGCTGATTGCTTTTTTCATGCGAGGGACAGGACTCGAACCTGCACCCCTCTCGGGACCAGGACCTAAACCTGGCGCGTCTGCCAATTCCGCCACCCTCGCGTAGAATTCGATAGTATATCAGCCGCGAACAACGCGAACAACGCGAACAAGAAGAATATAGATTAAAAGGAAAATGGCGAAGATAAAAAAGTTCGCGCAGTTCGCGGCTATTTTATCCATTGACCCTTTGCGGACGATTTTGTTGAGAAAAGACGGAAAATTGCAGAACCGGTGGAGTGGTTTTGGTGTTGTATAATATTGGAGACGGTAAGTTTATCCGTCGATTGAAAAGACGTATCAGAAGCAAACTCACCGGGCGGGCTTTGTGAGTGTCATACCGTAAAAGCCTGCCCAAGCGGGCCTCATCTCCAGGCGGCTTGATGTTCAGCGCCTGGCCCGCCTGAATCGCCGAAATACGCGCGGTGCAATCATCAGTAGTTGTTATTGAAGCGGCGATTGCTTTAAGTTACTCTGTAAGGTAGCCGTCTTGTCCGGCAAGGGTTGCGGAAATCCCTGTTCGGGAAGGTCGGCGGCAGAGTTCATGGGAGATGGGCCATGAGTACGGAATTTCGTTGCGAAAATTGTGGGAAGTTGCTGAACGTTGAGGCCGAGCCGTCATCGAAGATTAAATGCCCCTACTGCAAGGCGAAGATAATGGTTCCTGCAGGTCTTGCGTCTCTTCCACGTCCCCAGGTTCCCGGCGGGGATAACCAGACCGGCAATAAGCCTCTCGGCGCTGCTTCTGCCGGTGAGGCCGACGTCAGGTTCGAAGAAGAACCCGTCTCCGCCGAACAGGACGCGCTGATGGGCGTAATGGCGATGCTTATGCCGTGGATCATCAGCCTGTTTTTCCATGTCGGCGTAATGGTAATCATGGCGTTTATTACGATCGTGATGCTCAAATCGACGGCGCCGGCCGATGTTACCGCTCCGAACATGCCGATTTCCGAGCGGCTTTCCAGGGCGATAAGGGGCGGTCGGTCCAGGTCCAAATTGCGAACAAAGTCGCACAGCCGAGCCAAAGATCGGTGGTCCAAACGCGATTCGAGGATTCCAGCGGACAGCCGTGGAAAGACGAAGAGCAAGGTATCACTCTACGATACGACAGGCGGTCAGTCCGGCGGCGGGTCGAATGCCCCTACCGGACGGATTACAGGCGGAAAATCCGGACCGAGGACCCGGTTCGGCGGAACAAAGGGCAACGCCTATCACGTAGTCTATGTGGTGGACCGATCCGGTTCCATGCTGGATACGTTCGACGAAGTCCGTATGGAGATAACGACATCGTTATGCCAGTTGAGCGCCAAGCAGACCTTTCACGTGATATTTTTCGCCGCCGGAACGCCCAAGGAGAATCCCCCGGGCCGGCTGGTCTTTGCCACGGAGGCAAATAAGACCCAGGCGGTAACATTCCTCGAAAAAATCACACCCGAGGGGCAGACCGACCCTATTCCCGCCCTCAATAAAGCCTTTTCGGTCTTGAAAAATACGCCCGGAGACAAAAAAGGCAAACTCATCAACCTGCTGACCGACGGGGAATTTCCCGACAACGAAAAAGTCCTCAAGGCCATCAAGGCCGGGAATGCCAGGGGCGACGTTCAGATCAATACCGTACTGCATCACCATCGCTGTGAAGAAGCGATAAAGGTGCTCAAGCAGATTGCGGATCAGAACAGGGGAGAATTCAACTTCGTCGAGCCGAACGAATGAACCGTAATAGAACTGAAATCGGAATATTGCGAATATGGTTGCCGGTGTGCATAACGGCGGTCCTGACCGCCGCTGCGCCGGCGGGAGCCGACTCGGTAAAACTGACAAACGGCCTGGTGTACAAGCCGGTAAAGATCGTGGAGGTGGCGGACGGTTTCATCCGCTTCATATATGAAAAGTCGCCGATAAGAAAAACTATACGGGAAGTAAGCATAATAACGCTCGATGCCGACAAGGATTTCACCAAGGGCGAAACTCTCCTTCGACAGGGCAAGTATTCCAAGGCCGTGGACGCCTATATCGCCTCCAGGAAAGGGGTCGGGACTCGCTGGAAGAAATTGCTGATCGATTACCGGCTCCTGTCGGCGAGCGAGTCGGCCGGGCAGATAGATAAGGCGGTGGCGAGTTGGATTAAGATAGTCGATGCCGCCAAAGCCACGCGCGGCACTCTTGAGATGCGTCCTCGAAAAATTCCTCCCACCCGCAGCGTCGCCGGCGACCGGGCCATTGCGCTACTTAATGCGCTACTTAAGGACAAGGCAGACAAAGCCGAGTCGAAGGCGTATGTCAAGGCCATACGCATGATGCTGCTTGACATATTCGAGCGCCAGGGTCGCCTGGACGAGGCCCGTGCGGTGGCGGCTCAACTGGCGGGCAGGACCGCGACCGCGCCGACTACGAAGAACAGTTCGTCCAATGGGGGCCGCAGAATAGACGTCCCTGCCATCGGTTCGCCCAATGCCCAGCTGCGGCTGGCGTTAATCTCGCTCAAAGGCGGTCTGTGCGAGCAGGTTGCCGTGGATTTGTCCGGGCGGTTGAAGCAGTTTAAAAAAGATGATCTTCCCTCCGCCCTTATGCTGCTGGGACGGGCGAGGCTGGAGATGGGCCTGCGGGCGACGGACAAGGACGCCGCGCGCAAATACCTGCTGAATGCGGGGCTTGACCTGATGCGCGTGGTGGTGTTTTTCCCCTCCAGCACCGAAGCGCCGCATTCGCTTCTCTGGGCCGGTCGGGTCAACGAACGATTAGGCAACCCCTTCGCCGCGAAGGCGGCGTATTCGGCTGTGATAAAAAAATTCCCCGATTCCCCTGCGGCAAAGAAAGCCCGAAAGGCGATGGAAGGGATGAAAAAAGGAACCGGGGATTAGTATTCTGTCAATTTATGGTGGCACAGGTTTGTAACCTGTGCGGCTGACACAGGCGGCTGACACAGGTTGCAAACCTGTGCCACCAACGCCTGGCAACGTAGCCGGGCGAGTGAAGAATCGCTTATGGAAGTGAAAGTAACCGACTGAAAGACAAGGAGATCAAATGCGGCGCAGTATATTGATGAGTATAGTATTGACGGCGGTTGTGGTGTTGTGGTTTGCCGGCGTTGCGACGGCGCAGGAAGCAGGCGCAGGCGCTAAAGACTCCGGCGGCGCCGGCGGCGTTACCACGTATCTGGACTGGTTCTTCATCAAGGGTGGTCCGATCGCCTGGCTGCTGATTGCCGTTGACATAGCAAGTTGGGCGGTAATCATCGAGCACCTCGTTACCATCCGCAGGCTGAACATCCTGCCTGAACCGGTGAAGGCGCAGATTGGCGATATGGTCGAGGCCAGGCAGTACAAGGAGATGATCGAATACGCCTCGACCGATCCGTCTTTCCTGGCGTACGTGGTTCACCAGTCGCTTTCCGAGGCCTCCCACGGATATGCAGCCATGGAGCGCGCCATGGAGGAAGCCGCCGAGGAACGGACGGCCAAACTGCTCCGCAAGATCGAACTGCTGAACGTCATCGGCAACGTCTCGCCCATGATGGGACTGCTGGGGACGGTCTATGGAATGATCGATGTCTTCAGCACGATCGTAGATGCCGGCGGCATGCCGGACCCCGCCGGACTGGCCGGCGGCGTCGGCATCGCACTGGTAACGACGTTCTGGGGACTTATCGTGGCGATTCCCGCCCTGGCGGTATATGCCTTCATGCGAAACCGGATAGACTCGCTTTCCAGCGAGGTGATGATGGTTGCCCAGGAGACGATTTCGACGTTCCGTCCCGGCGGGAAAAAGAAGTCCAACGGCGGATAAGCCCCTGAAACCGTTGATGAACAGAAGCGTTCACTGCAAGAGGTAAAAATATGGCCAAGAGCGCGGTTTACAAGCAGGGACCGGCACAGATGGCGGTTAACATGACGCCGATGATCGACTGTGTCTTTCAGTTGCTTATCTTCTTCATGCTGACGACCCAGATGGCCTCGAAGGACTTTCCGAATATTGAACTGCCCCGGCCGGCACACCCGCAGGTCAAGGACTACAAGGAAACAAGCAGGGCTATTGTCAACGTCATTCCCTACTCAGCAGCCGAGATCAGGAAAGATGAGTCGCTGATGGGAATGGCGATGGCGTACACCATCAAAGGACAAGTCTTGAACCCCGAGGAACTCGTCAGCGCGCTGTTGAACGCCCAGAGAACCTGCCAGAAACCGGAGGAGTTTGTAGTCGAAATCCGGGCGGACAAGCGGGTTCAGTACAGCGAGATCGAACCGGTCCTTCAGGCCCTTAAAGATGCGGAATTGTCCAAGATGCACATAACAGCGATGCAGAAAGGGCAGGAGTAGCAAATATGGCGCGTTCACCTAAAAAGGTATCCGGCGACGAAACTGTCCACTATGTCTCCGCACGCAGAGAGCGCGAGGGCCGGAAGAAGCACGGTTCGGTTGCGATCCAGCCTCCGCTGACACCCATGATAGACATAGTCTTCCAGTTGCTGCTGTTCTTCCTGCTGGCCTGCCAGTTCCGAACGGCCGAGGGGCAGATACCGGCGAACCTGCCGAAGGTCTCGGGCCAGAAAGTTACAATAAAAGCGCTCGACCCCATCAGAATAAAGCTCAGTGCCGCCGGACCGAAGAGAATGGGCGTTACCATCGGAATCAAAGGGACAAACCTGACCTTCGCAAGCGGAAACGAACTCTATGGTTACCTGAAAAAAATAAAGGACCGCTACGGCGACAAGGAGGGAAAGAGACCGGTGTACATACTACCGCTCGGGGATGTCCACTGGGGTCACGTGGTCAACGCCTTCAACCAGGGAATTCGCGCCAAATACAAGAACGTCGGCTTCGCGCCCAGCGAACAATAAGTGGCTATGAAAAAAACGATTTTAGTTAGATCTATCCTGGCGGCGGGATTGTGCGTGGTTTTAATGCCGGTCCGTTCGGCCGAAGCCCAGCGGGCCGTAAAGGCGACCTGCGCATACGAGAAACTGGATCAGGCCCGTCTGGCCGAGGCGCTCGGGAACCTTCGCATGCGCGAACTGCTGGAGGCACTGGTCGGAAAGGAAAAGCCCGAAGTCGGCGGCGACCTGAAGGGCCAGGCCCTTCTCGTTCAGGCGAGGATCGACGCGGCGCTGCAGGCGAAGGACCAGGAAAGCCGCGATAAGCTTCTCGATGAGGCAATCGCCAAACTGGACGAACTCATCAAGGCCACCGCCAAGGCCGTCAACGACGAGGGGATACTCCGGCATTATCGTTTCATCCTGAAACGGATCGTTACCGAAGGCATCACCAAGACGGCTCCATACATCGAGCGTCTGTCGTATTTCCAGGCCAGGCCGGGCGATGCGGAGACCGTCGCCGGGTTGACCAAAAGCGCCGTCGCCCGCCTCGATCGCCTGGTGGCGAAACTGATGACGCAGCGGGATGAATGGACCGGCAAGACGAAACATATGACCAACCGGGCGATCTGGAAACTGGGCGATCTTATCGATGAGGCCAACTATCGCGGAGCGTGGATACGCCTGAATCGCGGCATGGTCATTCCGTCCGATTCGAAGGAGCGTCCGATGCTGCTGAACCAGGCGATCAGCGACGTGCGCAAGTTCGCCGGCGCCGGCGACGATTCCAGCGGCGTGAAATTCGACTCGCTGCTGCTGTCGGGGATGTGCGCCCGTCTGCTGAGCGAGTTGGGCAATGCCGAGTCGTTTCTTAAGCGTGCCGCCGACAAGGACGCCCGCCCGCCCATTCGACTCAAGGCCATGTTCGAAATGTGCGTCTGCCGCATCGACCAGAAGAAATACGACGAGGCGGCCGCCGCAATCAAGGACTTTGCAAAGCGCGGCGCGACGCTGAAGATAGCCAAACTGGCGGTGGACCTTCAGAGCGCCATGCTGACAAACCGCCTGCTGGAAGTCCGCGCCGAAGCGGTCCGCAAGACCGATCCGGCCGGGGCCGACAAACTCGTGGAAGAGTCGATCAAGGTTCTGCTGGTTTTCATCGAGAAGTATCCCGGCTACCGCGAACACATTATGGATATCATCGTCGGCAAGTACGAAGGCAGGGATACCAAGGGGCTTTCCCCGGATGTTATAGTGCTGATCGGGGTCAAGGAGTACACCAGGGCTTCTCGCGAGGCAAGGAGCGAAAAAGGCAGGACGCCGGACTTTACCAAGGCAGAGGAACTCTTCGGTAAGGTATTGGCCGATAAGCGCACCGGCGATTCAGGCCGGGCCGCCGCACTGTGGTATATGGGGCTTATAAAGAACATCCAGCGTCGCAATTACGATGCCGCTAAAAACTTCCGTGAAATGGCGGATAAATTCCCTACGGACCCTCGGGCAAAGAACTCGGCCCTGTATGCGATTGCAAGCCTCCGGGGCATACTCAAAGAGAAAAACACCACCGCCGAGAAAATGGGGAAGGAATTCGTCGAGGAATACACCCGCTGCCTGGAAGTGCTGGTGAAAAACTGGGGCGAAAAAGACCCCGGGATACGCTCGTATAACTACGAACTCGGGACGATGTACGATATCCTCGAGCGCAATACCGAGGCCAAGAAGGCCTTCAACCGCTTGGACCCCGACTCGGAACAGTACATTCCTTCCCGTTTCCGGATTTTATCGCTTCAGGCCGAAGACCTCTTCGAAAGCGCCGGCTCCCAGGTGGACCGGCAGCGACGCGCCAATAACCTGATAAGGGACCTTCGCACATATAATCGGCGCGCCAAGAAATATGCCGACAGCATCGCCGGGAAGGACAAGGACCGCGCCGCGCAGGTCCGCGGCTGGTGCGCCGAGTGCGGTATGCTGGTGGCCCAGATAATGAAGGACATCCTCGACCGGCCTGAAAAGGGCGCTGCCGAAGCGGAAAAGGCGGCAAAGGACTGGCCTGACGTGCCCGGTATCAAGCGGCGGAGTCAGGAATTCGTCGTACGTGTGCTGCTGGAGACCGGGAAAACATCCCAAGCCATCAAGAGATTGCTTTCGCTGGTTGAAAAGGACCCCAAAGACGCCGAAGACCTGATTGCCGAGGCGATCGAACAGATTCGCGTTCGGATAGACCGCATGGAGTTTCTCACCGACGAGAAATCGCGGAAAAAACTCGCCGAACTGCGGTCCGCTTACAGGATCTTCGCCGTGAAGTTGTATGACTGGGCCAGGAGCAACAAAAAGCCCGAGGAGATGTACGGCTTCAAGCAGGCCCTGGCGGGGGCCTATGAATCGTCGAAGAACCTCGATGAGGTGAGAGAGGCCCTGAAGATGTACCGGCAGATGGACAAGGACAAGTCCGGTCAGGCCGTTAACGTTCTGGGAATGGCGCGGTGTTGTCGCCGGCTGGGAATGAATAAAGAGGCGATGGAGCAGTATGACAGGCTTGCCGAAGGGATGAAGGAAAAAACACCCCAGTGGTGGCGCGCAAGGCTGGAGCGCCTGCAATTTGCAATCAGGATTTTTGCCGATGACGCTAAGAGCCTCGAAGAAATCCGGCTGCAAATTCGTGTGCTGCAATATAAAGACCGGAAAATGGGCGGATTCTGGGAACTGTTTAACATAATAGATCGCAGGTCCGGCGAACTGCTCAAGAAAATCAGGCATAAAACCGACGAATGAACTGTCGGCGGCGTAATAAACAATAGAGTGGTTTGCGTTGAGCAACGTGCCGCGTGGCACGGGCGTCTCGCCCGTGGAATGTGGGCATAGGCGTCTCGCCCGTGAAGGATTAATAGTATCACGGCCGAGGCCTATCTGCCGGTAGGCACAGCGGCCATGGTGCGGGACAGGCGGTCAGGTTGAATTTGGCGGCGTAAATAACTCAGGATTTGCACCCGGATGCTGCCGGGACTATACTCAACAGCAGACTCGGCGGCATAGCCAAGCGGACTAAGGCGACGGATTGCAAATCCGTTATACGTGGGTTCGAATCCCACTGCCGCCTTGACAGGTTGTAAGGTGTTGCGATTGCTTGAAAAAGCGGCCGAATAGTTCGGCAGGGATTCGAGTATGGGCGCAGGACCTGGAAAGAGCGAGGACAAGCCATGACAGTCAAACACGTGCTTGCGATGGTGGCGGTTATCGTACTGGGCGCTGTTGTCGCCATGACGGACCAGAAGCAGGTGCTCGTTCTGAAGGACGGGCGGAGGCTCACCGGCGGTGAGGTTACCAGGACCGACGACGGAGATTATCTGTTTCGGAAGTACGGCGCAGTCACCAAATACAAGGCCGATCAGGTCCTCAGGGTCGAGAAAGTAGAGTCGGTCTCCGAAGAACTGACCAAGCGGCTCAGCAAGATTGCTCCCGACGATGCCGACGGCTTCTACAAGGTCGCACGCTGGGCGTACGATAACGACCAGTTGGATGACGCCAGGAAAATCCTCCTTAAGACGCTGAAACTCAAACCGGACCATAAACACGCAGGATTGCTGCTGACGATAGTCAAATCCCGCCTGGGCGAGAAGGCCGTCGTTACACCGACTACGACCACCACGAACGGCTCGGTCGTCAAACCGCCGTATCAGAAATTCGATCCGTCGATGTTTCTGACGAAAGAAGACATATACCGCATCAGGTTGATGGAACTGAAACCCGGCGACAGAGTGACGGTCGAGTTTCGCAATGACGTTCTGGAACGGTTTAAAAAGTCAATGCAGGGGGTGGATATTTTTGCGAATCGCAGGGGCGAAAGAAAGTTCGATCGGTACTCAAATGTAAAAAAGGTTATGTATATCCTTGAAAACACGGATATCGACAACGTGTCCATTCGTGACGACATACTCATCAAGAGTGATCCGTCAGTAATGAAAGAGTTCAGATTTCGTGTCTGGCCGATTCTGGCAAGGACATTCGCCAGTTCGACCTGCTTCGGCGGCGTCAAGGGCAGGGACGGACTGAAACTGTTCAACCTGGCTATCGGCGATGAACGGGTTCTCTACACGAATTTCTATATCCTTCACAGGTGGCAGCGCGGCAAGCAGCGATTCATCAATCGAGAGAAACGGGAAATGTCGCTGCTGTTGCAATGGGGCCTGCCGAGAAAAATAGCCCTGGAGAAAGCGCCGGAGTATCTCAGGCCTATCTACCTCAGCCGGAAGGACCGAAAATATAAGATTATCGATAAATGGATCGAATCGCTGCGCTGGCCTTTCCTGTCGCCGGGGTATCGGATTAAATATAAACCACCCGGACAGAAGCCCCCAAAACCGCCGACGCCTACAACGACAACAGCGCCGACAGAAACTGAAGAAGAAGAAAGAAGAAGAGATTAGAGAATTAACCGGCGGGATATGCCTGCCTGCCGTCGGTCATCATTCGCACTCGGCAGGCAGAAACATATCGACGAAACGATTTACGACAAGTGCAATTTGCCTTTCCACTCATCTTGATTGGTGCGTTGGGGATTGGAGTGCTGGTGCTGGGGCGGTTGGGTTGGTCCCGACGGCGCCGGGCCGGCAAGTGTGCGAGAATCGCCAATGAAATGGGAATGAGATTCTCCGCCGACGACCCCTTCGACCTTACCGGACGCTATTGGGGCTTTGTATTGACCTGTGCCGGGCACAGCGCCCTGGCCGAAAATGTAATCTACGGGCGGTGCAGGGGATGGCGTCTGCGGGCGTTCGATTACTCATTCGAGGCCGGTCACGGTCAGCGTCGCCTGTTGCGACGATACAGCGTTATTGTCGCCGATACGGACCTCCGTCTGCCGGACGTGCTGATGTGGAACGCCGCCGATAACGAACACATCCCGCTGACCGTTCGCAGGCCTGTCGGGCGCCTAGGTCAGTGGCTGGTTCTTACCGGGATGAATTACGCGGATGTCCCGGCTCGGGCGTTCGCCGATTTCGCCGACGAGCCGGTGAACATTCAGATTAATCGCCGTTCAGTTATGCTTTGTTCGGCCGATCGATGGAAACCTGCCGAGTTCGCCAATGCAATTATCAGGACCGTTGAGGGACTTGGAAAACTCCGTAAAGCGTCACAGGCGGGGTAAATCGACCGGATTTCACCGACGCAGGACAATACGAAACCCGGACGGACTTTTCTTTTGTTGCAGGTCGCCGACGGTTATGGTAATAATATCCAACGTTGATTGAAATGCCTGTAAGGAGGCAGCGAACGTGCGATATGTCAGATATTTCGTGTTGGCAATGCTGGTCTGTGCCGCCGGGTGCGATAATCCCAAGAGGACTTCCCGGCAGAACCTGACCGAGAAAATCGACGTAGCCAGAAGGTTGTTCAACCACGCTACGTCCCTGATGGCCAATCCGCTTTACTTCGACAGGACGACAGGCAAGCGCTCACCGGTTCGGCAGCAATTGCTGAAAGAAGACGTCGGCGTCCCTGCGACCCAGCCGATAGACAATCCCGATGCCGTCGCGAAGCTTCAGGAGGCCAGTGGCATACTCGTCAAGGCCATTTCAGACAATCCCGAAGCCCCGGTCGGTACAGTCGCCGACGCGCACCACCTTCTTGGAGAAATCCAACTGGCCCTGGGAAGGTATCACTTCATCAGTACGGATCGTATCGAAAGCAAGGCGTCGGTATTTCGTATGAGCGCGCAGAAAGAACTGGCCCTGATTCGAATCAACCTGATATCGGCCCGGTTCGGACAGGCTCTCGCCGGTCTGCCCCGAGATAAAATTGTTTCCCTTCGGGACGACGCCGCCGGCAGTCTGAAAAAACTCGGCGACGAGATAAAAACTATCGATCGGAAAACTTCATCGCTGACAGGGCAGAACGTCAAACTGGGCAAGGCGAACGAGAAAATGCTGAATAAGGCCCGGAAAATGAGTGACGACTCCGAAGTCATGGGCGGGCCGAAGGGTCTGGAATTGTTCAAGAAGGCCAAGGCCCTCGACGCCGAGGCCAATAAAAACGCCAACACGATCGCCGCCAATCAGCAGGCGGTCGAGGTTCTGAAGTTCAACAGGATTCGCCTGCGCCAGAGGCACCGCAATGCCGAGTTGAGACTGGCGGCGGTGAACAAACACCTCAAAGGGATGGACAAGCAGGGCGCCGAAGCGACTATTGAAGCGAAAAACGCCGACCAGCGCATATCGGAAAGTCAAAAGGAAGTCGAAAGGCTCACCGGAAAAATCGTCAAGCGCAACAAGGACCTTACCGTTCATGAAAAACAGGCCGTTTCCGCCCTGGAGAAGGCCCAGGAGCACCTTAACCAGGCCGAGAAGTTCCTGCGAAAAGAAATAAGCACGGCCAGGGCGATAGTGAACAAGAGCGATAAGCCCAACAGTCTGGTCGAGGGACTGCTGGACGATAATCACCTGACCTTGATTATTTCCGCCAAGGGTTCAGCCGGTCTGGTCCTCGGCGACCTTTACAGTCGGCAGATCACTACAGCCGGCGCCAATAACGCATTGGCCGACGGCATAACCGAGGTGCGGAAGATGCTGGGCCGGGAAGCGCCGCCTTCAGTCAAGTCATTGAAAGGCTACCTTGCCGATCCGGTCAAGACCGGCGAACTCGCTCGGGCCGCTTACAAGCAAGTGGAGAAAGACCTGGGAGTGATCCTGAAATCGCACCTGAAAAGGGGCGCCGGCAGGAACACCGTCTGGATGTGTCAGGCACAACTGGCAAACGCTTATCTGGGTCATTTCCGCCTGACCGGTCAAAGCGACATCCTCGACAAAGCCGATGAACTGGTCGCCGAGGCGCTGCATGAAAAGGAAGACTCGTCGTGCATGAAATCGGTGAAAAGGTTGCAGCAATCAATACAGTCGGCGAGGCAGTAATAGGGGAGTAATTTGAGCAGTTAACAAGATTTTGTAGCGAATAGACTTCTCCGGCATGAAACCGACAGCCCACAGAAAGCTTTCTGTGGGCTGTGTTACTCGTTACATATTGACATAAAGTGCTCTAAAAACCAAAAACCAGTACAAGGCGTATCGACAGCGCTAAACGGCAAACCACGCCACAGGTACGGCTTGCTGTTTGGCGATTTTTCCCCTTTTTTTATCCGCGATTTCTGAACTGTCAAAAAATATTACCCACATGGGGAGGAAAGAGTGGGTAATATTCCCCCAAGGACGGGTAAGTCCCGTTGTGTCCCGCACGGGTCGGCGTGTTTATCACCTTTGTTTGCAGTGATATAAGTATCGCGTAGTGAGGACGTGCAGTCTTTGGCACAGTCTGTGCACTATTATTTTCAGTCCTCCTTTTTTACCAAAGGCATGTGAAGTCCTTGCGATTTTCGCCGGTGCAGGCGATAATGGAAACAGCGGGAAGGCAAAGTGGTGCAAGGTTATCGGAACAAACACGTAGGGGAGTTAGCCAAGCAATTGCGGGCAGGCCCTGTTCGTTTGCGGAAGGGTTATGTTGATTCGGCCGAGGCCTTTTTGAGTATTATCAAACCGGGCCTGGAATATCCTTACGAGTTGGTTGTGTATCGCCTGACGGGGTATCGTCCCCGCCGGCGCGAGCCGATAGAGCCGTTATCGTCCGAGGCCCTGCAGTCGGACCTCCGCCGGTTGATCCTGGACATCTGCGACAGTTTCGATCTTCGGGTCAGTGAATACGACGAGCCGGTTTGCGACACGTCTTCGCTGGCGCAGAGGTTTGACGTTACGACCAAGACGATCCAGCGCTGGCGGAGACGTGGGCTGGTGGCAAGGCGAGTGTTGTTCGACGACGGCAGGAAGCGGGTGGCGTTTCTGGAGAGTTCCGTTCGTTCCTTCGCAAAGCGCCGCCGGCGTGCGATTTTACGGTCGGCAAGGTTCACGCGTCTGAGCAAGGTCGAGCGCGACGACATCATCCGCCGCGCCAGGCGCATGGTCAATCGCAGCAAGTGTTCCATGCAGGAGGTTGTCAGGCGCCTTTCGGCCCGGACCGGAAGGGCGCCGGAGACCATCCGCTACACCATCCGCAGCCACGATCGTCACAAACCTGCCAGGGCGATCTTTCCCGACCACGCGGCGCCTCTGGACGCAAATGCAAGGGAGGTTATCTATCGCTGTTTTCTCCACGGCGTTCCCGTCTGGTCCCTGGCGCGGCGGTACGGGCGGACCCGCGGCAGCATTTACCGGATTGTCAATGAGATGCGGGCCAGGCATCTGCTGGAGCGCAAGATCGACTATATTTACAATCCGCAGTTCGATCTGCCCGGCGCCGATGAATTAGTCCTCACCGAACCGCCTTCAGAGACTTCCGATGGCAAACCCAAACACCCCCGCGTTCCGAAGGATCTGCCGCCGTACCTGGCGAGTTTGTACGAAATACCATTATTGACGACCAAGCAGGAGCGGTGGACGTTTCGCAAGTACAATTATCTCAAGTACCGCGCCGACCGGCTCAGAAAGGAACTGGACCTGAATCACATACGGGCCGCAGCGCTGGGGCGGATCGAGCGACTGCTTGCACAGGTCGAGGTCGTCAAGAACGGGATAATCCGCGCCAATCTACGCCTGGTCGTTTCAATCGCCCGAAAGCACCTCAGCGGCCCGCAGACGCTGCTGGAACTCGTCAGCGACGGGAACGTTTCGCTTATGCGGGCAGTCGAAAAATTTGACTACTCCCGAGGCTTCAAATTCTCCACATACGCTTCGTGGGCAATAATGAAGAATTTCGCCAGGTCGGTCCCGAAGGAGCGATACCTTCTGGACCGCTTCGTCACCGGCGCAGAGGAGGTGCTTGACCTGGTCGGTCCGCTGGAAAGGTACGATCCCCATGCCACCTCGCTGTCGGAGTTGCGCGAATCTCTGGAGGTGGTACTGGCGCAGTTGTCGGCGCGCGAGCGGTCGATAGTCGTCGGGCATTTCGGTCTGGATTCGGCCGGGCGGACACAGACGCTCGAGCAAATCAGCCGACGGATGGGAATCTCCAAGGAGCGAGTCCGACAGATCGAGCGCCGCGCCATGGAAAAACTCCGCTCAATGCTCAAGCCCATCGGCGCAGACCTGATGCGATGACGGAATAATCCTGAAGATGAATAAGGTTAATTATGCGGCGGCGCGTTGACCCTATCAGGTGTGCGGCGTTTCTTGCGGCGGCGGTGTTTGGTTTTGCCTTTGACGCAGCCGGGCGGAGTCGCCCGACTGCTGCGACTTCAAGAACCGCCACGACGACTACCGCCACTTTACCGAGTCAACCGGCGACATATCCTTCAAAACGGCTCATTCGGGCCGCTGACGATACGGCAAAGGCGATGCTGGCGCGCCTGGACAGTAATTTCCACGCCGTTGTTCGTCCTCCCTTTGTGGTTATCAGTAATATGCCGGCCCGGCGCGTTCGGGAAATGGCCCGTGGCAGCGTCATCGCGCCCGCCCGCGCCATGTGGAAGAGGTATTTCCGGCGGAAACCGACGCACGTCATCACCGTCCTGCTGTTTCGGGATGCGAAAACCTACCGACACTGGGCGAAGAAATTGTACAACAACAAGAAACCCCCGCATTTCGGTTATTACCGTCCAAACGACCGGACGATGGTGATGAACATCGCCACGGGTACGGGCACGCTTGTTCACGAACTGACGCATGCATTGATTGTGTACGATTTCCCGGCAGTGCCGTTGTGGTTCAACGAGGGCCTGGCGAGTCTGCATGAACAGTGCCGTGTGCTTCCGGACCGGATAATAGGGCTGGTCAACTGGCGTCTGCCGGCGCTGAAGAAGGCGATTCGTGACAGGCGGCTGCGCCCGCTTCGCGAGTTAATCACACGCGACGATTTCTACGGCCCGCAGCGCGGACTGAACTACGCCCAGGCGAGATATTTTGTGATGTATATGCAGGAACGTCGCCTGCTGCAAAAGTTTTATCGGTACTATCGCGACCACCACGACGGCAAAGACGCCTCGGTCAAGGCCGTCGAGAAAATCTTCGGCGCGAACCTGGAAAAGGTCGAATCCGATTACCTCAAATGGGTGATGGCGCTGAACTGGCGTTCTCGCTAGTACGACTACAACTAAAGCCGGCAGATGAGCGAAGCGAATCTGCCGGAAGAGCTTCCGTGGGGCAGACGTTCCGGCAGATTCGTCCTTCGGACTCATCTGCAGGCTTTTTTTCTATGCGGAACTTAGCAAACACATCGGAAAGGGGTGATCGGGAATCTTGTTGGTGGAAGAATGTCAGAATCACTCCGGCAAGGTCGGTCTGAACAGGACCACGCCGGCTGTGAGTATCCCCATCGCCAGCAGGATCAGGCTGACGCTGGTGGCCGGGTCGTTCACCCACAGTCCCGCACGAACCAGATGGCGGTTTTCGTTCGGCTGCGGCGGATTCAGCGCTTCGTCAAGGATGCGCTGGGGGACGGATCGGTCCGGCGGGGCGGAATCGAATTTCACGGTTTCGCATCCCATCGGGCGGTAATTTCCGTGTCGGATCATCAGACGCGCCAGGAGCACGGGGTCATCCTGGACGGCGCGGATCATCCGGTCGCTGTAGGCGGTAAGTTTTTCCTCGCACCGGACGTGGTGGGCCAGGACGTCGCGCTTGGCGCGAATATCGACCAGTGCGGCATACTCAGGCAGCAGGACCGCTCCGGCCAGCGTCAGCACACCCACGGCGGTAAAGATGATGAATCCAGCGACTCCCCCGCCCGAACGTCTTCGACGGGCCGGGTTCTCGTTGAATGTCGAGTCCGGGCCTGAAAAAGTTACAAAACGCCTTCCCTGACGGTTATTTTCCATCTCTGACGGGGCTTTTTTCCGCGCCGGTGCGAATCACCGGAACCTTCCTTCTCTTACATCGGACATTTGGCTCTGAAAACCGCAGGGGAAATGGGGATTGACGAAAAAAATCTATTCCGGCTTCGGGAGACGGAGTTTTCCCCGGTAGTAGTAGGGCAGGTTGGCGTCGGTTACGTTTTTCCAGAGTCCGCGTTGCGCCTGCTTTGCCTCGTTCTGGGCCTGTTTGAAGCGGCGTTTGAGCGAATGGTCGAATCGCGGGTCGGCGTATCCGTGGCCGGTGGCGATGATTTCCTCGCACAGGTTCCGCCCGTCGGGCAGGATCAGGTATGCAAGAAGCCTTTTATACCGGTCGCGTATCTTAGGCCGGTGGAGTTTCAGCGTAACGGTTCTACCCATTGCCAGGGACTTGGTGAACAGGGAGGCTTCCGGGCCGAAGTGCTCGACGGGTGTGTTCGGCTTGACGGTTTCGGGCGTATCGACGCCCCAGAGGCGGATGCGAGTGTGGTCGGATCGGCCATCGGGAATGTCCACGTCGAGCGTATCGCCGTCGATGATTTTGACGACCTTGAATTGCCTGTCGTGGTATTTCTCCCAGTCGCTTAACGGCGCCCTGCCGAAGAAGCCCGCCCGGTCGATAAAATAGAGGGCGGCCGCTAACGCGATGATAACGACCATCCAGAATAACTTCCTGACGGCGTATCGCAATCGCCGACTGCGACGGGTCAGTTTGGCGGACCGTTTACGCTTTGGCATCTTCGGTATGTCGAACCTGCAATAAACCACAGCCCACAGATAGCTAACTGTGGGATGTGAGGTTATTTACATTCAGGTAGCGGATTATTTCTTCTTCGCAGCGGTTTTCTTTTTCGTCTTTTTCTTCTTTGCGGTTTTTTTCTTTTTGGTTGTTTTCGCGGCGGGTTTTTTCTTTCTGCCCAGTTCGAAGGCGTCGTGTACCAGGCGGAGCGCCTTTGCGCCCTCGGCCCGTTTGATGATGCATGAGATTTTTATTTCGCTGGTGGTTATATCTCTGATGTTGATTCCGCCGCTTGCGAGGGCGGCGAACATTCGCTCGGCCACGCCTGTATGGACGCGCATGCCCAGGCCCACTACGGAGACCTTGGCCAGGTCCTTCTCGAATTCGGCGGTTACTCCCTTTATCTGCCGGCACATTTTCCGGCAGAGTTTGCGGACCGCCGGCAGGGCGGACAGGTCCACGGTGAAGGAAATCGTCGCGAGTTTCGGTGTGGTTTCCGTCTGGATGATGTCGTCCACCACGATTTTGGCGGCGGCCAGTGCGTGAAAGACCGTCGCCGCCATGCCGGGTCTGTCGGGGACGTTCTTCAGGCTGATGCCGGCGAGGTGCTTTTTCAGCGCGACGGCGTTGACGACGATCCGTTCCATTTCCTCTGTCTCTGACACGATCATTGTTCCTCTTCTATTGTGAAGACTGCTTCGAACGTGAATTGGCACATTGTGTTTTTTGGCGAACCCCACCGCCCGGTTGTGCAGCACCGAGGCGCCCTGGGAAGACAATTCCATCATCTCGTCGTAGGTGATCCGGTCGATCTTTCGCGCGCCGGGCACGAGGCGGGGGTCTGCGGTATAGACGCCGTCCACGTCGGTGTAGTTTTCGCAGAATTTGGCGTCGATAGCGGCGGCGACCGCCACGAGCGTAAGGTTCGAGCCGCCCCTGCCGAGAGTGGTAACCTCGCCGGTTTCGGTTACGCCCTGGAAGCCGGCGACGATGACGATCCTTCCGGCGTCCAGTTCGCGGACGATGCTATGAGCGTTAATCCGCCTTATCTTTGCCTGGCCGTGGACGTCGTCGGTGATTATCCTGATCTGCCCAGCTGTGAAACTGACGGAAGGGACTCCCATATCCTCAATCGCCATCGCCATCAACGCGATGGTTACCTGTTCGCCGGTGGACAGCAGTTGGTCCATCTCGCGCCTGGAGGGCCGGCGCGTTATCTGTCCTGCCAGATCGATCAGCCGGTCGGTTGTATTGCCCATGGCCGAGACGACCGCAACTACCTTGTGCCCGCGCTGCCGGGCTTGGACGGCGCGCCGCGCCGCTGACCGGATCATCTCACTATCGGCCACGGACGTACCGCCGAATTTCATTACCACAATACTCATTGCCGCTTTACTCGCTTTCCGTCGTATAATAAATTCACCCGGTTGGCCTGGTACCATGTAACACCTGATTTGACGAGTTTGGTGGCACGGTCAAGGAAGGTTGAGGCCGTTAGGCCTTGACCCTTTCCTTGGCCGTGTTTGAGGATCGTCACGGCCAAGCCTGCGCTGCGCTCCGGCTTGACCGTGCCACCCATCAAATAACCTGTTACAGAATACCAGGGCCAGAGTACCATAAGGCAAACCGGCCTGGTTTGCCAAGTGTCTTCCCTGCTCCGGGCCTGGAAATTATGGAGGTTTGACGGTGTCGAAGGCAGTTTATGAACCGGCGAGTAAAAGCGCTGTTTATGACGAAGTGGACGTGCTGGTCTGCGGCGGGGGGCCGGCGGGGTTTTCGGCGGCTTTGGCCTCGGCCAGGACCGGCGCGATAACGCTGCTGATCGAACAGACCAACTGTCTCGGCGGCATAGCGACAGCCGGCGGGCATAACCGCATCTGCCTGTTCACGGAGTGGGGCACCGATGTCCGCGTCGTCGGCGGGATTGCTTTCGAGGCGGTCAGGCGCGTCGTGGATATGGGTTATGGCGTCTATGAAGGCGGGATCGCCGATTTCGAACTGGAGGGGATGAAACTCGCCCTCGAGCAAATGGCCGCCGAAGCCGGCGTTAAACTGCTGTATCACACGCTGTTTGCCGATGCGATCGTCGAGGACGGCAGGAT
>DAOVFI010000777.1 GCA_030673005.1 Planctomycetales bacterium | reverse complement strand
CCGATAAAAGCGATTCTCAATGGCTCCGGCATCGGTAGTTCTCCTATATGTTCTTTCGAGTCCGTCTAATTCTTCTAATGACGGCAGTGACGTTTTCAAGATCGTCGCGGTCTTTCCACATCCCGCAGGCAGGATGATCGGCTGCGGAAATTCTCTTGCGGCGTTTGCGTTCGGCGGGGACGATAACGGCCCGCTCTTTACCACGGTAGAGGAGCGTAACGACTTCGTTGCGGGACAACGCATCGAGAATCTCTTTTATCTTATCAGGCAACTCGGTCATAGATACTTTCATTGCGTATCTCCTCGGCGAAAATGTGTAAGGATAATATGTGCATCTCGAAGCATAAAATCCAGTCTCGAGCCGGTTGCGTTGTCGCCTGAACGTGGCATGGGCGTCTCGCCCATGCTGTTTATCTTATGCAGAATTACGTCCTGGTGCCTGATCACGGGCGAGACGCCCGTGCCACGAGCTCTCAACGCAACCGGCTCGTAAGTCTCAAGAAAAATATGCCTGTTTGGACGAAGGTGGTGTAGAATGTCCCGCTGGTTTGTCGTTGTCGTATAAAAGGTTCCGTAAAGGGGAAATGAAAGATGACAGGAGAGGGTAACACGAAAAAAGGGCACGCCGCCCACGTGAAGGTCGCTGATGACATGGGAATTACGGATCGCATCGGACGGCCGATAAAGATCGTTTTCCTCGGCGCAGGCAGTTTTTTCCTGGAGCCACTGGCCAAGGACGTGCTGAGCATCCCGGGCGCCGAGGAGGGTGAATTTGCCCTTGTCGATATCGACCGCGAACGTCTGGAGCCGGCGGAGGCCCTGACAAAACTCATCATCGAGCGGATGGGCAAGTCCGGCGGCTGGAGCGTTGCCGCATCGACCGAGCGGCGCGAAGTTATGGAAGGCGCCGATTACATCATCAACTGTATCGAGGTCAGCGGCGCAGACTGCGTCCGTCTCGACAACGGCATCCCGGCCAAGTACGGCGTGGACCAGTGTATCGGCGACACGATCGGT
>DAOVFI010000462.1 GCA_030673005.1 Planctomycetales bacterium | reverse complement strand
AATCCCGCCCGGCCCAGTTGTGATGGTGGGGTATAACGACGACAAGGTTCGCTTCCTAGTGTATCTGTCATTATGACAGCAAATAGTCCCGCGCCGGGCGCGTGATCGTTGTGTTTGCGGCGAGCGTGTTTGTAATACCCGTCATGATAGGGGATTAGCGAGGCATTTTTCTGTGGTACGCCCTTTGCAAATCCTATTGATGGATACGAATTGGAACACGGAAAGGAGAAATAAAATGGCTATTTTCAGATGGGGCGCGAATTTCGATCCCTTTGCGGGGCTTCGTCACCTCCAGCGCGAATTGGAGCGGTTCGCCTGGCCTTGGGGCGCCCAGACCCGCAGGATCGGGGGCGGGGCGTTTCCCTCGGTCAACGTGTACGAGTCGGGCCAAGAGGTTCTGATCCAGTGCGAAGTGCCGGGAATCGAGCGGAAAGACCTGGACGTAACGATCACCGGCGAGACGCTTTCGGTCAAAGGCGTCAAACAACCGCTGCCGGACGAGGAGAACCTGCACTTCATACGGCGTGAGCGCGGAAGCGGCGAGTTCGTCAGGACGATCATCCTGCCGGACGCCGTCGATGCCGAGAAAATCGAGGCCAAACTCGCCGACGGCATAATGACGATCCGCCTGCCGAAAAAGGCGGCGGCAAAGCCAAAGCAGATTGAGATTGAAGGTTAAGAAAGAAGGCCACAGAGGCCCACTACTTTGTCCCACGTATTCTGATGGGTGCCATGTTCTCGCCCATAACGAAGTGAAGGGCGTGAACATGCCTACCCGCTTCGCGTGAAGGCATGGCACCCACCCAGCAATTTGGCCGGGACAGTGTAATACAAGGAGTCTAATCATGGCACAGGACAAACCAGTAAAAGTCGAGGCCACCCGGTCGGAGCGTGAACTTGCCGAAGACACCTTCGGACCGCTGGCCGATATTTACGAAACCGAAAACGAACTGGTGCTCGTAGCCGAAGTGCCCGGAGCGGCCAGGGACGATATCTCCGTCCGCGTCGATAAAGGCGTTCTGACGATCGAGGGCGACGCGAAAATAGACGTCCCAGGCCAGGACTATGCCCGGACATACGTATCGTTCAGTGCCGGCCAGTATTTCCGCGCGTTCGCGCTCAGTGACGAGATCGACCGCGAGAAGATTTCCGCAACGGTCGCCAACGGACTGCTGACGGTCCGCCTGCCAAAGGCCGAGACCGCCAAGAGCCGAAAGATCGAGATCAAGGTGGACGATTAGGAAAGACGATTCGGGAGATAAAAAAACAAGCAGGGATGCAGGAGATGCAGGGGATTTTTAAGAGATTATATATCTCGTGAATCCCCTGCATCCCTGCCTGCTTTTTTCGTGTATCATCTTTGCCATGTCGAAGAAGACATCCGACAAGAAAGGCGATAAGAAATCCCCCTGGCCGAGGATAAAGAACCGTCGCGCGCGGTTCGATTACGAGATAATCGAGAAGGTCCAGGCCGGTCTTGAACTGCTGGGCACGGAGGTCAAGAGCCTCCGCGCCGGCAACGCGTCCCTGGAAGGGGCCTTTGCGCAGATTCGCGGCAGCGAGGTTTTCCTGTGCGGCGCCAACATATCCGAATACAAGCAGGCGGTGGGGGCCTTGCAGCATGACCCCATGCGCGATCGGAAATTACTGCTTCACCGCCGCCAGATTCAAAAACTCCAGACCCATGTCCTTCAGAAGGGCCATACGCTCATTCCGCTGGCGTTGTATTTCCACAAGGGCTGGGCCAAGTGCGAATTGGCCGCCGCCGCCGGACGGCGCGCCTTCGACAAACGACGCAATATCCAGAAACGCCAGCAGCAGCGCGACATCGACCGAGAGATGCGAAAAAGCAGGTAGGCCGGGCCGGAGCGCCTCGTGCTACGTAGCGAACTACTTCGCAGAGTAGCAAGCGAAGTCCCGGCATTGGTCTATCGAATCCAGGACTTTTTCTTTTCAAGGTCGTAGCCGATGCGGGCGGTGATGTCTCCGACGGTAACGTCCAGTTCGATACGGGCCGATCCGGGGACGGGCGAGCCGACCAGCGAGACCCTGGCTTCGGGAACCGCTCCCTCATACGGCACGACAAGCGTTACGAACCTGACGGCCCGGGTCTTGGTGGATTTCTCGATGCGGAAGCGAAAGGCCGGGCGCGGCTGTTTCTGTCCGTATTTGAAGGAGACTTGTCCTTTCTCCTTTCGTAATGACATCGGCTTCTGCGCCAGGCCACG
>DAOVFI010000392.1 GCA_030673005.1 Planctomycetales bacterium | reverse complement strand
AGTTTGCAAAACATATATCCTGAACCACAAAGGACACAAAGTTCACAAAGGATTTTAAGATTTTAAGAGAAAATTATTTTGTAACCGTTCAGGCTACTATGTTGGAATCTCCTTGCAATGCTTTGTAGCAGGCCCCCGCTTTAGCGGGGGTGATCGAGGCCCATCCGCCCAACCCCCTTTTTCTCTTTCCCGCCCCCAAGGGGGCGGGAAAGAGAAAAAGGGGGTTTTATAAATAACCATTGTGTACCCCCGCTAAAGCGGGAGCCTGTTACAAAACAAAAACGCCTGAACGATTATAAGATTTTATTCTTTTTTCCTTTCTCTGCGTTCTCTGCGTCTCTGCGGCTGGATTTTCTAAACAAAATTATCCCGGAAGTATTGCTCTACCTTCAGGCACGTCCTGATCATCTGTAACTGCCCGAGATATTCCTGTACCTTTTCTTCGCCGGGCAGGGGATTGTCAAGGATAGTCTTGATTTCCCCGGCCCGGAGTGTCCGGGCGAGGACTGTCCGGCATTGTTCTTTAATCTGTTCGATCTCCGCGCCGACCTTGACCAGTTTCTCGATCGCCTCGTCGATTTGCGCCAGGCCAATCCCGGCCTGATCCAGCCCCTCCGGGACGGATCCGGGCGAGAGAAATCCCGTCCAGTGCGGCACTTCGGACGCCTGCCACTGAGAGAATTTCTCGCGGTCGAAATGTGCCAGGATAGCCTTCTCAACGTCCGCCAGGACGGCGGTTCTTCCGGCCTGTGCCGCCCGGACGGCGGCGGTCAATTCCATGTAATCAAGGAAGAGCCGGTTGTCGGCGGCCTTGTCTTTAACGCCGGCCAGCAGCGACAGGCACTGGCGGGACCTTCGTTCGACTTCGCCGGCGGTGTCGGCGTTGATGATGCCGCCCATCATGTACATCGACCGGACCAGCGCGTCGGCTTCGGCTTCGGCGCCCAGGAAGGCCGAGGCGAACTTGCGGTCGAACCGCTCGCGCGACGAAAGTCCCGGCGACCAGGCGGCCTCAGCCGTCGCGAGTATCGGAAGCCAACTGACCTCCAGCGGCTCGCCGCCGGAATAGAAAAGCGGATAGATCGTCCTGCCGGGCCAGTGGGTATTGACCATTCCCTCGGCCCCTTCGTCCGCAAGCGCCTCGCAGAACGCCGTCGTATTGGGAACCCTTATCCGCCAGTCGCCCTGATACCGCGCCGCACCGAGAACCTTAAAACCCTTGTCGTGGAAATACTTGATGTAGGGGAAGCCTTTGATCTTTTCGGGGAATTGGCCGTCGCCTTCGTCCCAGTAAGGCCGGAATATCTCAAGGACGTGGTCGGGAACCTGGTCGAATAACTGCCTGCCGGAGAACTCAAGCCCCGCCCATCTCACGAACGGCGCAGAGGCCCCGCCCGTGCGGTACTGCCAGTACATTATCAGGAAATCCCGGCTGAGACCTTCGGTCTCCTGCGGGTAGTTGGTCAGGTAGTCGTACCAGAGGATGGGGGTTCTGCCTTTGCTCTTGATAAATTCGCCGACTTTGTTGACGTAGTCCACGAAGAGTTTGCTCTTGCCGTGTTTTTCGGCGAATTCGCGGCAGCGGTCGCACTGTCCCAGATGAAACGTTTCGTCGGCGCCGATGTGGAAGTAACGGCAGTCGGCGTGCAGGTCCATCACCTCGCCGGCCATGTCGGCGAACATCTCAAGCGACGCCGGTTCCAGCGGGCAGTACTGCCAGGCTTGTGGGATAAGGTCGCTCATGGTCGAGTCCGCCTGCTCGGCAAGGTGGGCGTATTCGGGATGTTTTAAGACGTACGTCAAGTGCCCGAAGGACTGGACCAGCGGAATCACTTCTATGTGATGCGCCTTGGCCGTTCGCAGCAGACTTTCAACCTGCTCTTTGGTCAATGCCAGCGGGTGGCGCAAAGCGGGGTGCTTTTCGTAGGGGAACTTGTCCTCATATTCCAGCAGGACGGTGTTTATCTTGAACCGGCTGAGCCTGCGGAAAAATTCTTCGAGGTATTCATACGTCGGCGTCATGCTCCAGAGGTTGACGTGGATGCCTCTTATCGGCAGGTCGCGGAAGTCGCCAATTTGCCCGCCGGGAACGGATAGCGGTTTATCGCGGGCGATAAGTTGGATGAGCGTCTGGACGCCGTAGAACAGTCCTGCCGCATCCGAAGCGGTAATGGCCGCCTGCTCGCGTGTAACGGTTAGTTCGTATCCTTCAGGCCTGGGCGTGGTCGGACCTGCGGGCGGTTCGGGGCGCTCTGACGCGATGACGATTGAATACGAGCCGTTACTTGCTTCGATCTTCTCTGTCGGCAGGTTAGGCCCGCCGTGGGCCTTGACGTACTCGCTCAGGAGTCCCGCCGCGTAATCGGCCTCGTTAGAGTCGCAAAAGACGAAACACTTCACCTGCCCGGACAGGACAAACCGCCCTTCCTCGACTTCGATTTTCTTCGGCTCCGGAATGATTGCAATTTCTCTCATGGTTGTCTCCCATACCCGGTAAACTCGACCAGGTCCACAAATTGCGACAATAGAGACAAATGCCGCACGGATGTCAAACCCGAAAGCAGGAATATTGAAATAAATTCCCTGTAATTCCGCGGCATTCCATTCGGGCGTGAATTTTACTTGACAGAATCGCGATTCATGGTATATTGATAGTTGCTCTGGTCCGCAAAGGGAGCGGCGGAGCAATCCTTCCCAAAGAGGGCAGGAGCGTCATTCGCTCCAGCGCAAACTGCCCAAGGCCGCACCGGCCAAGTTCCCAAACCGAGAAGCGTAATTTGTAAAA
>DAOVFI010000676.1 GCA_030673005.1 Planctomycetales bacterium | reverse complement strand
GGCGTCGATGCCGTTGACAAGGTCCTGCGGATTGACGATGTCCACGCCGGCGGCGGCGAAATCGCCCATCAGGTCCATCACGTAGCCGTCCGTGTGGAGATAGACAAGTTTGCCGGCCTTCTTGACCGGAGCCATCAATTCTTTATAGACCGGCGTTACGAACTTCGCGAACATCTCCGGCGATATGAGCGAGGCCGTCTGCGCGCCCAGGTCCTCGCCGAATGTTACCATATCCACGTCCAGGTCCAGGTAATGTTCGACCAGTGCGGCGTTGTGTTCTTTGATTATCTCGATCAGCCGCCCAAGTTCCGGCGGCTCCTCGATAAGGTCGTACATAAGGTTCTCGAAGCCGCGAAGGTACTGGAGACGCATGAAGAAGAACCCGTGCGGTACGCCGCCGCTGGTGAGATTGCCTTTTTCCCGGTCATTTTCGATTCGCTCTCCTTCGGCCTGCCAGTCGGAATTGATCCGCTGGGCGTTCTGGGGCAGGACGGGCGGCGGGGTGAAATTTTCTAAGGCCGACCAATCGGCCAGCGGATGCCCGACGACAGCGCCGACAATGCCGTTGAGCGAGCATCGCCAATTACAGCCCCACGGATCGACCATCTCGCCGATACTCTGCTCGGGCGGAAATTCGTAATTATTCTGATTTCCCGAGCGCGCCTGGCCGCATTTGGAGACGCTCTTTCCCGGAATAGACTCTGAAAAGACCGTCGGATGGCGGTCGATTACCTCTTCCAGTGCCGCACCGGCCTGGGAAAGACTGGCGTGAGAAACATACACGTCACAGGGAATGTACTCGGGGCCTTTGAAGGTGGCGTTGCGGATATAATTTTCACGTGGCGTCAGCATGATTGTGTTTCCTATTACTTTTTAGCCCCGTTAGGGGCGATCGTTTTTAGCCCAGGGCGCAGCCGAAAGGCAAGCCCTGGGAAAGGGATTTTCTTATTTTTAGCCTCGTAGAGGTGATCGTGAGCCTACGATCGCTCCTACGGAGCTTCAATACATCATAGACTTTTCCCCAGGGCTTGCCTTTCGGCTGCGCCCTGGGCTAAAAACGAGCGCTCCATCCGGGGCTAATGAGAAGTTGGTAGGGTGCGGCAGGTTCTGTTTCCTGCCGCACCCTACCAACTGTTTTTGAATCCGTGTAATCCGTGGACTATTCCCACCAATACGTCCTGAATTTTTCGAGCGCTTCGCAGAGGGCATCGACGTTTTCCGGCGGGGTCGGCGGGTAGATGCCGGCTACGAACTGGAGGCCGCCGGCGGGGTCGCCGAG
>DAOVFI010000151.1 GCA_030673005.1 Planctomycetales bacterium | reverse complement strand
GGTTGAGATTCGACTTCACTTACTCCAAGGCGGTAACGCCAGAGCAACTCGCCGAGGTCGAACGACTCGTCAACGAAGTCATCCTGGCGGATGAGCAGGTAGTAGTCCCCAAGCCTGACGTTCCCCTTGCCAAGGCCAAGGAACTTCCCGGCGTGCGTGCGGTATTCGGGGAGAAATATCCCGACCCGGTCCGCATCGTAGCAATAGGTACGGACAAGCCGGTCGAACACCCCGAGCAGGCCCGCACCATCGAGTTCTGCGGCGGGACGCACCTGTCGCGAACTTCCCAGGCGGGATTTTTCAAGATTCTCTCGGAAGAATCGGTCGCCAAGGGCGTCCGGCGCATCACTGCCGTTACCGGTCACCAGGCCGTCCGGCACATCCAGCGGCTGGACGAAGCGGTGTCGGCGGCGGCATTGGCACTTCGCGTACCTTTCGAGCAGATTTCCGAGCGGATCGCCGCGATGCAGCAGGAGATAAAGCAACTCCGCAAGGGACAATCGGCCAAACAGGCCGGTAGCGCGGATTTTCAACCTGATTTCGTGGTCGAAACGCCCGAAGGAGACGCCTTAATCGGGTCGGTCGATTTCGCCGATGCTTCGGCGATGCGGAAGATATGCGACGTCCGGCGTCAGAAGGGCGCCGCAGCCGTTCTGCTGGGCGGCGTCGCCGAAGGGAAGGTAACGCTGGTGGCGATGGTCGGCGAAGCGCTGGTGAAATCCGCCTCGATAAAGGCCGGCGATTGGGTCAAGGTCGCCGCCGCGGTCGTCGGCGGCTCCGGCGGGGGAAAGCCGACCATGGCGCAGGCCGGTGGAAAAGACCCCGCCAAACTTCCCGACGCGCTGAAGGCGGGACGGGACTGGTTGCAGGAGAAAACCGGATAACCGAATCCTGGTAGCACAGGTTTGTAACCTGTGCCCGGAAGCACACAGGTTGCAAACCTGTGCCACCAATCAGTTGCCGGAAGGGTTTTTTCGTTGACAATTTCGCCTCCTGCCTGTAGTTTTCGTTCCCGTTTAGAGAACTTTATTATCAAGGGATTTTTATGCAACCGTCACAGAAATTAAGTCGTTCCCGCACGCGTTCGCGTCGGAGCCACCACGGGATGCGTGGTGTTAATCTGTCCGATTGTCCGCGGTGCAACTCGCCGAAACTACCTCACGCCGCGTGCGCCAACTGCGGTTACGTCAGGCCGGGCTTGAGTCTGAAGATCGAGAAAGAAGGCTGAGCTTATGCGGATCGGCGTTGATGCCATGGGCGGGGACTTTGCCCCGGCCGGGCTTGTCGAAGGCGCCCTGGCCGCCAAAAGCCTGCTCGGCAACGACGACCGGGTTGTGCTGGTTGGTGACGAGGCGGTTATTCGCCGGCGCCTGGACAACCAGGCCGGGTGGGAGCAGTTTATCCGGATCGAGCACGCCGGCGAAGTTATCGGCATGGACGAATCGCCCGTCGAGGCCTTGCGCCAGAAGCCCGACAGTTCCATTGCGCGGTTGGCGTCGCTGGCGGCGGCGGGCGAGTTGGACGCGATCATATCGGCCGGCAACACCGGCGCGTGCGTCGCCGCCGCCCAGATGCGCCTGCGGCGCCTCCGGGGCGTGCACCGACCGGGCATAGCGATTATAACGCCGACATACGCCGGCCCGGTAATCATGTGCGACGTCGGCGCCAACGTCAACTGCCGCCCGCAGCACCTTTACCAGTACGGCCTGATGTCCTCGGAATACTCCCGCTATATCTGCGGCATCGAAAAACCACGAGTCGCCCTGCTGAGCATCGGCGAAGAAGACGCCAAAGGCAACCAACTGGTCAAGGAAACGCGAGACCTGTTCAAGAACGATCCGGAATTGAAATTCGTCGGCAACATCGAAGGTCGGGACATATTTCACGGCGCCTGCGACGTGGTCGTAACCGAAGGATTCGTGGGCAACGTGGCGCTGAAACTGATGGAAGGCCTGGCCGAGGGACTGTTCAAATCGACCTGCCTCGAGTTGACTCGCTCCAACCCGGACCTTGCCGGTCAGTTCGAGCACGCCATCACGAAGATCCGCGAGAAGTACGATTTCAATGAATACGGCGGCGCGCCGCTGCTGGGCGTCAACGGCATCTGCATAATCTGTCACGGCGCCAGTCGGCCCAGGGGCATCACCAACGCCATCAGAGTTACTCTGGATTTCGCCAAGACGCACATCAACGACCGGATCACCGAACGTATCGCTCAGTGCCGGGGAACGCTTAATGAATAGCCAAATAAAAGCCGCAGTTACAGGCGTCGGCGCCTACGTTCCCGACAAGGTGCTCACCAACGCCGATTTCGAGAAGATGGTCGATACGTCCGATGAATGGATTACGCAGCGGACGGGTATCAAGGAGCGCCACGTCGTCGCCGAGAGCGACTCGACCGCCTCGATGTCAACCGAGGCGGGCAGGCGTGCGTGCCGGGCCGCCGGTATCGACCCGTCCGAACTGGACCTGATCATCTGCGGGACGATAACGCCCGAGACTCTCTGCCCGTCCAGCGCGTGCTACATCCAGCGCGACCTGGGCGCCACCGACGCCGCCGCTTTCGACCTGTCGGCCGCGTGCAGCGGATTCGTCTATGGCGTCTCCATCGCCTCAAGGTTCATCGAGGCCGGCCAGTTCTCCAAGTGCCTGATCATCGGGGCCGAGACGCTCACACGCTTCACCGACTACGATGATCGCGGCAGCTGTATCCTCTTCGGCGACGGCGCCGGGGCGATCGTCCTTCAGCCGACAACAGACCCTACAAAAGGCGTCCAGTACACCGTAATGCATGCCGACGGTAACGGGTGGGACTATATCTGGCTACCCGCCGGCGGGGCGAAACTGCCCGCTTCACAGCAAACCGTAACCGACCATCTCCATTACCTCAAGATGCGAGGAAGAGACGTTTATAAATTCGCCATCGAGAAGATGCAGTGGCTCCTTGCCGACTGCATGACCGCCTGCAATCTATCAGCCGACGACATTGACCTGGTCGTTCCGCACCAGGTGAATATACGGATAATCAAATCGGCGGCGGAAAAACTGAACTTTCCGCTTGAGAAGGTCTATGTCAACATAGACAGGTACGGCAATACCTCCGCCGCCTCGATCCCTATCGCTCTGGATGAGGCGGTCCGGGCAGGTCGCATCGGAGACGGCTCAATGGTGCTGCTGATCGCATTCGGCGCAGGCCTGACCTGGGCCGGAGCGGTAGTGCGTTTGTAAGTTCAGCCGCCGCCGGTACGGCGGAGATTCTACATTTGGGTTCCATTCGTCGCCGTACCGGCGACGGCTAAACAGGAATACGATGAAAACTGCGTTTTTATTTCCGGGACAGGGCGCTCAGCAGGTCGGGATGATGTCCGACCTTACCGAGGCGTCCCCTGCCGCCAAGTCCGTCTTTGCCGCGGCCGACGCGCAGTTGGGTTATGCGCTCAGCGAGATATGTTTCAACGGTCCGGCCGAGCGCCTCGACGCCACGGACATCAGCCAACCGGCGATTTTCGTCTGCTCGGTCGCCACAATGGCGGCGATGACCGAAGCCCTGGGCGACCAAGCCCCTGTTGCGACGACGGCAGCAGGTTTGAGTCTCGGCGAATATACCGCCCTGCACGCTGCCGGGGCGATTGACTTCGCTTCGGCCCTGGACCTGGTGACAAAGCGCGGGCGATTTATGCAAGAAGCAGCCAGGGCTTACCCGACGGGAATGGTCAGTATTATCGGGCTGGACGAGCAGAAGGTAGTCGAACTGTGTGAAGCAGCCGCTGAAGGCGCCGTCCTGACGCCGGCGAATTTCAATTGCCCCGGACAGGTTGTCATCTCCGGCGACGCCGAAGCGTGCGGACGGGCAACCGAAATGGCGAAGCAGTTCGGCGCTTCCGGGGCGGTGCCGCTGAAGGTAGCCGGGGCCTTCCACAGCAAATTCATGTCGGCGGCGGCGGAAAAACTTGCCGAAGCCCTTTCAGACGTTAATATACGCACACCGGCTATCCCGGTAATCGCCAACGTCGATGCCGAGGCCCACGGCGACGGGAAATCGATAAAGGAAAAACTCGTAAGGCAGATGACCTCGCCGGTTCGATGGGAACAGTCCATGCGGCGGATGCTGGACGACGGAATCGAGCGGTTCTACGAGATCGGCCCCGGAAGAGTCCTCGCCGGGCTGATGAGACGGATTGAGCGCAGGACGAGGGTCAGGAACATCAACTCCGCCGACACACTTGCCAAACTTGCCGGCGAACCGGCGTAATAGAACGTGATTTCACGGGTGGCACGGTCAAGCCGAACGCAGTGAGGCTTGGCCGTGATGCCGCCAACCACGGCCAAGCGAGTTCAAGGCCTAACGGCCTCGAACTCACTTGACCGTGCCACCCGCCAGAAAAAAAACAGGAATGGATTGAACGATGGCCGAAAACGAAAAAGTCGCAGTCGTAACCGGCGCCAGCCGGGGAATCGGGCTTGAAATCACGCGGCAACTTCTGGCGATGGGTATGACCGTCGCAGCGGTGGATATCCGCGAGGACCTGCTCGCCGAAATGGTCGATAAACTTCCCGGCGTGGGCGAAAAACTCGACACGCGCGCCCAGGACGTAACCGACAGCGAAGGCTTCGCAGCCGTGATAGACGCCGTAGCCGAGAAATACGGGCGGATCGACGTTCTGGTCAACAACGCCGGGATAACCCGCGACGGGCTTCTGATGCGGATGAGCGACGAAGACTGGGAACTGGTGCTGAAGGTCAACCTGACCAGCGCGTTTATCGGCACAAGGGCCGTCGCCAGGCACATGGTCCGGCGCCGCAGCGGCGTTATCATCAACATGGCCTCTTTCAGCGGGATCGCGGGCAACCGCGGCCAGGCGAACTATTCATCCTCCAAGGCCGGGCTTATCGGACTGACCAAGACCACTGCAAAGGAACTCGCCGCCAAAAACGTCCGCTCCAACGCCATAGCCCCGGGCTTCATCGCCACTGAAATGACGGACGCCCTGCCCCAGCAGGCCAAGGACATTGCCCTGGAGATGATACCGCTGAAAAAGATGGGACGTCCCGAGGACGTAGCGGCGGTCGTGGCGTTCCTGGCCGGCGACGATGCGACCTATATCACCGGGCAGGTAATCAGTGTGGACGGCGGGCTGCACATGTAACCATCACGACAACACAGGACAGCGTTCGTTATTAAGATTCAAAATATTGATAAAACCTTAAACTATAAGAGAATATCGAACCTGCCTGCCGGCAGGTAGGTGTCGAATGCTGAATTATGAATGACGAAGTAAAAATATCACCCTTCAAAGACGGCCTCGACGGACGGGTTGTTTTTTACTTCGAAATTCGATATTCCGAGTTCGTTATTCGACATTCAGTTTTTACCTGTTTGGATTAACCGGCGTTGTCCTGCTAGAATTATCGTCGTAAAGTCCTGCATCGGCATATTGCAAGGGACCGTCCTTGCCTATATAGTACCGCGGCACTCATGGGAGTCTTCCTTGTGGGAGGCTCATGGAAAATGGAATAACGAAACCTGTAATTTTACAGGGAGGAAAGATAGTGGCAGATGAAGTCGAAGAAAAGGTAATCGAGATCGTCAGTGAGCAAATGGGCGTCGATAAGAGCGAGATTACTCGTGAAACCTCGTTCGTCAACGACCTTAACGCCGACTCGCTGGACACGGTGGAACTGGTAATGGAGTTCGAGGATGAGTTCGAGATGAGCATTCCCGACGAAGAGGCCGAGAAGATCCAGACCGTGGGCCAGGCCGTTGATTATATCAGGGAACATGCCAAGAAGGGTTCCGAATAACGCCGCCGAGGAGCGTCGGTTTCGCCTCCGGAGCGCGCAAGTTGCGGATACACTTCTTTACAGTTGGGATCAGCGACGGGAAGGCGCTGTACAATGACAAAACGCCGGGTCGTGATTACCGGTCTGGGCACGGTCAATCCGCTTGCCCATGACGTGGAAGGTTTCTGGACCGCTCTGCTGGAAGGGTGCAGCGGCGTCAGGCCCATTGCGCGATTCGACGCCGGTAAGTTTGCCTCGCGGATAGGCGGGGAGGTTGTCGATTGGTCAGGCCCGCCGGCATGTCACTTCAACAAGCGAGAGTTGAAGCGTTTCGACCGCTTCGCCCAGTTTGCCGTCGCCGCCGCCATCGAGGCTGTTGACGACAGCGGAATCGACTTCGA
>DAOVFI010000537.1 GCA_030673005.1 Planctomycetales bacterium | reverse complement strand
ATCGGCGAGGCGCTACAGTCATGCGGGAAAGTTACGCACGTATTCTGCGGACATTCACACTGGCGGGAAAAATGCAGGATAGGAAACATTGACGTCGTCAACGTCGGTAGTACATATACGAAGAAGAACCTGGAAATACTGAACCTGTAGTCGGCGGGTGTGGAAGGTTCTGCCGGGTGCCATGCCTTCACGCGAAGCGGGTAGGCATGTTTACGCCCTCCGCAAAGGAGTCCTTCGGACCGCCTTCGCTACGGGCGAAAACATGGCGCCCAGTCAAAAAAGAGGTAATCATGAGAGCGAGTAAGGTACGATTATTTATTTCGATTGTTGTGGTTGTTTTCCACGTCGCTCTGTCGGCGGTTGAATCGGCGGCGGACGGG
This sequence comes from Planctomycetales bacterium, assembly GCA_030673005.1. Classification (GTDB taxonomy): domain Bacteria; phylum Planctomycetota; class Phycisphaerae; order SM23-33; family SM23-33; genus DAOVFI01. The sequence goes on along the minus strand of DAOVFI010000537.1, from coordinate 1,453 downwards.
ACGACAAGACCGGCGGCCGATTCGATACGCGTAACGCCGGTAGTCCGTGCGTATCGCAAGGCTTCACCTGCCGTCGTCAATATCTCCACGCAGCGGTTGGCGCAGACCGGCCCCCGCCTTTTCGGCCGGCAGGACGACCCGTTCGAGGATTTCTTATCAAGGTTTTTCAGGCAATCGGTGCCCGTCGTCAGCCTCGGAAGCGGCATTCTTATCCATCCTGACGGATACATCGTTACCAACGCACACGTCGTCCGACGGGCGCAGAAGATCACCGTAACGCCCACCGGCGGGTCCAACTACGCGGCAGAGGTAGTGGTCGCCGATACGACCCGCGACCTGGCCATCCTGAGGATTCGCCCGGACGGCGGCGGCGGGAAAAAATTCCCGTTCCTGCGACTGGCTCGAAGCGACGACCTGATGATAGGCGAGACCGTAATCGCCATCGGCAATCCCTTCGGATACCAGAGCACCTGCACCACCGGCGTCATCAGCGCGCTGGACAGGAAACTGGAATTCCGCGGCGGCGTCGTACATCGCGGATTGATACAGACCGACGCGCCGATTAATCCCGGCAACAGCGGCGGACCACTGCTGAACATCGCCGGCGAACTGATCGGCATCAACACCGCTATCCGCGCCGACGCACAGGGAATCGGCTTTGCAATACCGGTGGATGAGTTGACAGCCGACCTGCCGAGACTGCTGGACTTCGAGCGGATTAACAGGGTCGTCTTCGGACTTCGCGTCGAGCAGCGCCGCAGTAAGGACAGGGTTCAACTGGTGGCGTCCTCGGTAGCGCCCGGATCGCCCGCCGACAAGGCCGGCTGTAAAACCGGTGATAGAATTCTGAATCTGAACGGGAAAAAACTGCATCATATACAGGATTACCAGGTGGCGATGTTGTCGGCCAAGGCCGGCGTGACGGTCCGCCTGCGGTGCGAGCGAGCCGGAAAGAAGATCGACATTTCTGTAACGAGCGAGGCAAAACCCAAACCGGACGGAGCCGCATTAGCGTGGCGCCTGTTCGGTATAAACCTCAGGCCGGTTACGCCGGAGATAGCCGGGCGGTTGAAATTACCCGTCGAGCAGGGACTGCTGGTCGTTCGCGTCGAGCAAAGCGGGCCGGCGGGTCGGATTGGACTGCGCCGCGGCGACGTCGTCTTTCAACTCGGTAAATGGTACGTCAAGGATACCGACCAGGTCGGTTCGGCGCTGGAAGACGTCCGGGCCGGCGATGTCATTCGGGTAGGGATTGTTCGCGGTAATGTCCGGGCGTGGACATCGATGCGGGCGCGAAAATCGCCGGCCTCGCGACCTGCCGGAAAGAAGGTGCGGATATGAAGGTTGTAATTGCCCCCGATTCGTTCAAGGAGTCGCTTTCGGCAATTGAAGTTGCCAAAGCGATGGCTGACGGCGTGCGCGACGCGGCGCCGGACGCCCAGATCGATCTTTG
>DAOVFI010000685.1 GCA_030673005.1 Planctomycetales bacterium | reverse complement strand
CTGGCGTCAGGTAACGGGCCTCATCCGCCGCGTCGCAGCCGAGCGATTAATAGTCGCCGCCGACATTGTCGAGGTCAGCCCGATCCCCCCCAGCCGTGTTACCGAATTCCTCGCCGCACGCCTTGCGTATAAGATCATCGCGTACACCCAGATAGAGAGAAACCGGAAACCAGGAACCGGGGATTAGGTGAGAAACGGAAAGCCGTGCGGTTTTGCGTTATACTGGACAGTACGATGAAAATCCGATATTATATTGATGGCGAAAGTGACCAACCGCACATATATAGGCACGGTGTGAGTAAATCCGAAGTTGAAGATGTGCTATTGGTGCCAAGCGAAGATCGGCAGGGTTATAAAGGTGCGCGGGTTGCTCTAGGACAGACACGGGCGAGTCGATACCTACGTGTAATATATGTGCCTGACCCGAAGCCTTATAGTCTTTTTGTAATTACGGCTTACGAACTGAAAGGCAAAGCACTGACCGCGTATCGGCGGCGCAGACGTCGGAAATGAAAATGAAAAACAGTCGGCCTAACAAGAACAGGTTTCCGCCAGGATGGGATAAAAGCAAAGTCCGTAAAGTGTTGGCGCACTATGAAAAGCAAACTGAAGAACAGGCGACATCGGAAGACGAAGCCTCATTCAATCGTCCATCACAGACCATTATGAAGATTCCACGGAAGTTACTTCCTGCTGTCCGGGAACTGATCGCTTTGAGCGAAGTTCATTAGCACGACAATTATGAATAAGCAGGATAGCGAGTCCGTTTCTTCATCTGCTCCGAACGTGGTTTTTATACTTACCGACGACCTGGGACCGTGGGCGATGGGTTGTGCGGGCAACGATGAAATCCGCACGCCGAACCTGGACAAACTTGCCGCCGGGGGGATGCGGTTTGAGAATTTTTTCTGCACCTCGCCGGTCTGCTCGCCGGCAAGGGCGTCGCTGATGACAGGGCGTGTCCCATCTTCCCACGGCGTCCACGACTGGATCAAAGAAGGCAACATCCCGCCCCGACCGGTGCAGTACACCGAAGAGGCAACCTGCTATACCGACATCCTTGCCGCCAACGGATACACCTGCGGGCTGAGCGGCAAGTGGCACCTCGGCGACAGCCTCACGCCCCAGCACGGCCTGAAGCACTGGTTCTGCCTGCCAAAAGGCTCCAGCCAATACAACGACGCCGAGATGATCCGCGACGGACAATTGCAGGTGTGCCCGGGCTACCTTACCGACGTC
>DAOVFI010000776.1 GCA_030673005.1 Planctomycetales bacterium | reverse complement strand
TTCGCCTGGACCGTCCCGGACAAAAAAGGCATCTGGGAAATTCGCGCCGAGGCCGGCGGCGCCTGGGTCGAGTGGGCCGTCTCAAACCTGCCGAAATCCGAAGCGCCGGTAATCTTCGATTATTTCGTGAACGGTAAAATCGTCGGCAGGACCGAAAAAGACCCGTGGGGACGCCCCCTGCCGGAGTGGAAGACCGAAGGATCCGGCAAGGTCCCCGACGCTTCGGCCGGATACGTAAAATTCGCCGGTATGGGCGAGAATATCTTCCTGCCGTCGAACGTGCATCTCGGCACGTGGCGCTTCCGCTTCCGCTACATTGGCGGCCCGAAGATAGTTGGCTATCCCGGCGGCAAGTACACAAAGGGCAGTTACTGCAAACTCAAGGTCTTCTACATGGTCGTCGGCAGATACGGCAATATGAACAAAAGCCAGGTAACCTGCCACATGGTCGATGACGGGCACAACTGGCCTCAGGCCTATATCCTCGATTCGGTCTCGCCGCACGTCTGCCCGCTGAATGACCACAAACTCATCGAAAAACCCTGCGAGCGGATGTTCGGCGATAAGGTCAGGATGTGCGTCTGCGCAACCACTATACCAATCGTCGGAATGTGGGGCGTAAGCGACGCATCCTGGGACTGGGTTCACACCTGGTGCCCGGTGCGGTTAATCCGCACGCCCGACGGATACTTCCGTATGTGGAAAGGCCCCGGGCCGTATCCGGGGCACAACAGTTATTTTCCCGGCTCGCTGGTCGAATCAAACTGCATCAGGGACAAGGGCGATACGATGTCGATGTGCGACAAGTTCGGCTTCGCCCACGACCCGCAGCGAGGCCCGCGACACGCCGAACTGGATAACGTTGCTGTCTATAAAAAGCAGTACCTCTGGCCGGCCAGGAGCGCGGTCTATGGCAAATACGTTCACGCCTTTCACGACCATGAGTTCCGCAGCCGAAAGCCGCTGTACCGGGACGGGATAAGCATCGACGGGCGCAAAGTAGGCCTGGCCGATATCGC
>DAOVFI010000743.1 GCA_030673005.1 Planctomycetales bacterium | reverse complement strand
CATCGTAATCCTGCCTTCAGTAGCGGCAAGAGCGAGCATCTTATCGTCCGACTTCACGTCGAACTGCACCCGATCGACATAGGGAAGTTGATTGCCCTCGGTGTCCACGACGAAATAGTACGGATTGCGCACGAAAACCTGGGGCGGCGTGGGCTTGTACGTCCTGTATATCCAGGGCCAGAGCCGGGGGTGTTCGGGGTTCTGGTAATGCTTCATGAAGGTGTACAGGGCGCTGCGGCTGGGTAATTTATAGGCCTTCATGGCCTTTTCGCAGAGATCCTTATCGCCGACTTTCGGGTTCGGGTGGTACTGTTTCAGATAATGGGCGGGAAAAGCGAGTATCGGAAGAGTGTTTCGGGTTATAATTCCCGGGAAAAGCGCGTGCGGTGCGGGGAAGGAGAACTTCACGTGGAAGTCGTCGATCTTCTCGACCGTACCCCTCTTTCCGGCAATGGTCATGTAACCGGCCTTGAGGCAGTCCTGCATGGCGCCGTACACCACCTCGTCATTGAACTCATGATTCCACCAGTACATGATGTCATCGGCGGTAAGCGGATGCCCGTCGGACCACCTCACTCCCTTGCGAAGAGTAAGGATGAATTCGCGATTACCTTTTAATGCTTCAAGGCTCTTGAGCACGTGGGGGACGATCGGATATCCCAGGGGCGACCATCGCATCGCCGTCGCCGCCGACATGCGCCACTTGATAACACCGATATCGCCGCCGGGATTGGTGGCTATTCGCAGCCAGGTCCCGCCGTACTTGCCGATGCCGTCGCAGCCCTTCATTACGCACGGTTCAGGCCCGACGCGTTCGGCCACCGGCCGCAATTTGCCCTCTTTGACGAGTTTGGCAAGGATGGGCGATTCGCCCTTGGGATACCACCTGGCCTTGGGACCCTCGCTGTAATCGACTTTGACGTGGAGGACAGGAAGTTTATTCGGATCGAAACTTACGTCGCGTGCTTTTTCAGCGGCCTGGATTTCCTCGGGCGTGTAAGTTTTCAGATTCTCGCCCGACACGTCCGGCAGGAACAGCCACGCGACTACCCAGAGCACCGCCGCGGAAATAATGCCTGTGATA
>DAOVFI010000502.1 GCA_030673005.1 Planctomycetales bacterium | reverse complement strand
TCCGCTAAAATACTAAAGCGGAATTAGGGAACTTGTCAAGCATTATTTAAAAAATCTGTCCCTTCGGAAAACATAATCCAACAGGTGGCTACGGCGTCCTGCCCACATCCGGCGCCTATTGACTTGACGAATCGGATGTTTGGAGTGTATCTGTATAGTTTATGAAATGGACTAATATATCCGGTCCTTCTTCGGCTGCATTATTCGATGATATCGATCGGCCGGTCAATGCTGCGGGACCATATAAAATCCATCAGGTTGATGCCTTCGAGTGGCTGACAGGGGCTGAACCTGACTCGATTCATGCCGTCGTAACGGATCCGCCTTATGGTCTTGTCGAATATACGCCGGAGCAGTTGGACAAGAGAAAAAACGGTAATGGCGGTGTCTGGCGCAAACCGCCGTCGTTTGATGGTTGTCGTCGCAGCCCCCTGCCGCGTTTCACCGTCCTGACAGATTCGGACAAGGATGAATTACGGTCTTTCTTTGGCCGCCTGGCCGAAGTCCTGATGCCGGTTCTCGTCCCCGGCGCTCATATTTTCATCGCTACGAATCCACTGGTCTCATACCTGGTGTACGAGCCGTTCATCTCGGCCGGTTTTGAGAAGCGGGGCGAGATTATCCGGATTGTGCATACACTTCGCGGCGGGGACCGTCCGAAGAACGCTCACAGCGAATTCTCCGACGTGTCGGTTATGCCGAAATCGTGCTGGGAGCCGTGGGGACTGTTCCGCAAACCGTGTGAGGCAAGAGTGCAGGACAATCTAAGAAAATGGTCCACGGGCGGGCTGCGGAGGATATCGGAAGATGAACCTTTCAGGGATTTGATTTATTCATTGCCGGCGCGCGGGCTTGAACGGAAAATCGCGCCGCACCCGTCGCTCAAACCGCAGCACTTTATCAGGCAGATAGTTCGGGCCTCGCTTCCATTAGGAGAAGGCGTGATTCTTGATCCCTTTATGGGTTCCGGCTCAACTATAGCGGCGGCGGCGGCCTGCGGACTGAAAAGCATCGGGCTTGAAGTTAACCCCGAATTCTTTGCAATGGCAAAGAACTCAATCCCGAAATTGGCAGCGTATAAGCCCAACGAGGTCAACGGTAATGGTTCGAAAAGATGATTTTGATTTGTCTGTCCCGCTTCCTTCGGGATTGACGATTACCGCGATCAGAAAGGCAATTGAATACATTGAGCGCGAGTTGTCCGAATTGATTGATGTGTACTTCGAGCAGGCTAACGTATTCAGCGCGCTCGTTGGAATCTACGGTACCAAGGCCCTCGACGCGAACAGTGTTTATGAAAAGACCCGCCATCTCGATGTGGCCCAGCAGCGTTTTCCGGACCTCAAGCAACGAGGAAGCAGCGCGAAACCTTCTCCGCAGGAGTCGCTGGAGTGTAAAGCGAGCAAACGTCCGTGGGCAGTCCAGTCCCATTACGATCATCCCGGTTGGTATATCATCTGGCGATATCTGGTTGATCCGACGTGTTCTCTTGAGCCGAAACGCCCGGTAATTATCTGGCGGGTTGATGTTGTCTATGTCGAAAAAAGCGATTGGAAATATGAAGGAAGCAAGGCCGGGGCGGCAGGCGGCGGGCGTACACATACGTTCGGGCTGCGAAAACCGGCGGCGAAGTTATGCGGCAAGGCGGTTTACCAACGCAGCGACGTGAAAATCTCGCGAGGAAAGGCCGTACCGAGAAATGGCGAATAATCGATGGTATAAACCGAGACGGAATGTTCACTTCTTCAGGCCGGTCGGCTTGGGGTCTTTTACTTTGGGGTTTTTCAGCGGACAGGCGTTGTCATAGACGGTTGTTTTGCCGGGGCTTCTGACAGCCGCCTTGACCGAGCCGTGATAGAACCAGTTGTTATAGACCTCTGCCTTTTGCCTCGGCAGGCCTCGGATCACGATGGCCGTTTTCGGGGCGCCGAACGTGTTATGGTGGATCTTCATCCAGTCCCCGGCGATGGTCGAGCCGTCCTTGCGGTCACGCCCGCCGTGCATGTCGAAGCAGTGGCTCAGCGAGACGCCCAGTTCCACG
>DAOVFI010000127.1 GCA_030673005.1 Planctomycetales bacterium | reverse complement strand
AGTTTTTTGACGGCGCAGGAGAGTATGTAACTGGTCGCAAGCGTATCTGACGCTGCCGCCCGGCGATCGGTTATCAAAATCGCCCGGTCGGCACCGCGATAAAGACCCTCGCGGAGGACCTCCGATGCCGCCGGCAGTCCCATAGTTATCATCGTTACCGTCCCGCCGTGCGCGTCGCGGACGGCCAGGGCCTGTTCGAGGGCGTTAAGGTCTTCAGGATTGAAGACGGCCGGCAGGGCCGAACGGTTGACCGTGCCTTCTTCGGTCATCGCCTCGCCGGTGATCCGCTTGGTGTCGGGCACCTGCTTGACGCACACTACACAGTTATATCCCACGATTTGCTCCTGTCCAAAGAGTACGAACTCAATGCAAATATGGCAATTTAGTGAAACAAGTCTCTCAAGTCAAGTTTCGGTTGGAAGGATGTCATATCAAAGGCGTAGGGTGTGCAGGTTCTTTTCCCTGCACACCGAAACGCCCGTTAATCAATCGCGGTGTGCAGGAAACAAAACCTGCACACCCTACTTACAGCAGGGTAAAATTTTTTCTTTTTTTCGCTTGACACGAAGGCCGAAATATGTTATATATACATATAACATACAAGTGTGTTTTGATGTTTTGCCCGGAAAGCAGCGTCCCTGCCTACAGGCGGGATGCGTTGTGAAAGGAGCGTGACAGCAGGTAGGGTGCGGAAGGTTCTTTTCCCTGCACACCGAGCGCCTAATCGCGGTGTGCAGGGAAAAGAACCTGTACACCCTACTTATTTACTTTGATAACGGATCGACGGAAAATTTATTCAGATTATGGCAAAATGGACTGAATGGACAAAATGGGCGCCGCTTGAATTCCGCGAAATGCGTGGATTCGGGGGTGAAAATGTTCGTTATTCCTGTAATGGTAAAATGTTATATAAAAAGAACACCATTCCAGACGGTTCCAAACGGTTCCCAATGGTTCCCAACGGTTCCAAACGGTTCCGTTTGGTTCCGTTTGGTTCCGTTTCGTTACATATTCGTTCCGTTTTATACCGGTGGTTTCGTCTTCGCGAAAATTGACTTTTAAGACCATTGACATTAGAGTGATATTAGGGAACACTTCTGTGAAATAAACATTGGTCGATGATAAAGGAGTGCATCGATGTCTGCCGGACATAACCGCTTCGGATGGGTCGTTACGCTTGTCAGAGTATGGTCTGTTATTGCGTTGGTGCTGCTTGGCGTAGGCTTTGTAGCCACTGCCGCTTACGCCGTCGTTGCACTTATCGGTGATTTCGCACTGAACAGGCTGCTTTTATGGGTCCTGTCGCTGGCGGCAGAGGCGGCGGCGGCGGTGGGTGTGCTGGTGCTCCGCGGCCTGACTGAAACCGTCGTCAGCAACGAACAGGGCGTTCATCTGCTCGGCGACCGGATCATCCGCCTGGAGAGCCTTCTGGAGGCGATGCACGAATCGGATAAGCGGATGGTTGAACTGTCGCAGATGTCCGACGCCGCCAAGAGCCTCCTTTTCCGACGGCGCGAAGTCGAGGCGATGAACGAACTGCTCCACGAGCACCTTATCAGCCAGGACTACGCCGGGGCAGAAAAACTCGTCAACGACATCGAGAAACGATTCGGCCACACCGGGCAGGTTGAGCAGATGCGTAACGAAATCGTCACGGCCAGGAGAACGACGGCCGAGCAGAAGGTGGACGCCGCACTTGAACGGGTCGGCAAACTCATCGAGGCCCACGACTGGCCCCAGGCCTCGCGCCAGACCCGACGACTGCTCCAGTTGATGCCGAAAAATCCCAAGATCGCCGCCCTTCCCCAACTCGTCGGCGACGCCCGCATGAAACATAAGCGCGAACTGCTGAAAACCTACGGCCAGGCCGTCAGGAACGGGGACATCGACCGCTCCATAGAACTGCTCCGCGAACTGGACAAATACCTCACTCCTCAAGAGGCTGCGGCGATGGAAGAATCCGCCCGGGGCGTCTTCAGGGCGAAACTCCACAATTTCGGCGTGCAGTTCGCAATTCGCGTTACCGAACAGGACTGGTCCGGCGCCATCGCCATCGGCGAACAGATCGTCAGCGAATATCCCAACACCCGCATGGCCCAGGAAGTCCGCCAGAAAATGGAGACGCTGCACACACTGGCTACCGCAAAACAGGACGAAACAGGGGCGTAATAACTCAAACTGACCGATTTTGTGGCACGGGCGTCTGCCTACCTGCCGGTAGGCAGGCGCCCGTGCCACAAACCAGGAGCGGACATGGCGTTAAAAAGGTTGGGGATTATCCTGTCGTCGGTTGCCTTGTGGACGGCAGTGCACATGCCGGAGACAACAACCCGTCCGGCCTCAAAACCGGTCGATACGCCGGCGGGACAATTTGCAGTCGCCACTTACAACATCAATTATGGAAATGCGAATCTCAAGGAAGTCGCAGCGACGATTCGCAAGGCCGACGCCAACCTTATCTGCCTTCAGGAAACCAACCGGAAATCCGAAGCACACCTTCGTCGGGCATTCCGTCGTAAATATCGTCATATGTATTTCCGCAACAGTCGCTGGGCCGGCGGATTCGGCATCCTGTCCAAAACGCCGCTGAAGAACGTGCGTTACCTGCCGCGGAAGCACGGCCACTTCGGAACGATCCTGTTCCGGATAAAACTGGCGGGAAAAGAGGTCCAGGTCGCCAATGTCCACCTGCAGCCGACTATTCCCCGTCGGAATGAAGGCGCCGTTGATTCGCTGAAATTGTTCTTTAGAACCGAGGTCATTCGCGCCCGTGAAATCAAGCACATCCATAACAATCTGACCAAAATCCTTCCGACCGTTCTTGTCGGCGACTTCAACAGTCCACCGTACTTGACCGTACCGGCATTCCTTACAGGTTGCGGCTTTGTCGATAGTTTCGCAGCAGCGACTCCAAACGCCATAACGCACACAACATGGCATTGGCGATACAAGAACGTAGAATGGAAATACCGCTTGGACTACATCTTCCACAGCACTGACATCAGGACGTCGGCAAGCAGGATCATCAAGTCCAATGCCTCCGACCATTATCTGGTAGTCAGCACGCTGAGATGGAACCCGAATCCGACAACCGCCCCTGCAACAAGTCCCTCGTCAAAACCGGCGCGTGCTCCGGCAAGTCGGCTTAGCGTGGCCGCAAAAACAGCGGCCACGGCACCCGGCATTGGGGATAACTCCGCCCGAATCCGTCTATGTAGCGATCCTTCCTTCTTCCGACTCGCGCTGCGGGCGGTTCACCTGTCTGGCGCCGGCGATAAGGTCTGCGAGCATCTTGTCGTACCGGGCGGCGCTGACGGGCAGTTTGACCTTTTTGCCGAGATAACCGGACAGATAGACGGCGTTGATCAGTTCCTGCGACCAAAGCCCCTCGGCGGCGGAGACCAGCATTTTGGATTTCTTCCTGGTCAGCACCGCCTCGGCGAACATCTTGTGAATCAGCGACGAATCACTTTCGCCCACCTCCGGCAGCGGCTGATCGTGAAATCCCGGCTTGGCGTAGGGGTCCGGGCCGGGATACGTGCGGGCGAAATCGACAAGGTCCTGCTCGAATCGGACGTAGCGTGTGAACTTGCCGCCCTGAAGCGTCAGCGCGCCGGCGGTGCCGAATATCTCCACTCGGCTGGCATCCCCGTGCGTTGCGACACTGACGTTGAGCGTGAACTGAACCCCGTTGGGGAATACACCCGCCGCCGAGGCGAAATCCTCGGTCTGGCTGGTCTCGTGATAAAGATTGGTCCATCGTCCGATGAGTTCTGCCGGCGCCGACCCGGCCGCCAGGTAACAGAGCGTGTCGATATCGTGCGGGGCCTGGTTAATCAGCACGCCGCCGCCCTCGTCTTTCCACATGCCGCGCCAGCCGCCCAGCGAGTAATAGAAATCGCTCTTGTAGTACGAACCGGTAACGCGGATGCTCAGGATTTTACCAAGTTCGCCCGAGTCTATCATCTCCCTGGCCTTCCGGACGACCGGATTTGTGCGAGCCTGGTAGTGAACTCCGCCGATGCGGCGTTTGCGGTTGATTGCCTTTACCAATCCGCGCGCGTCGGCGGGTGTGGAGGCGAGTGGTTTTTCGGTCATCACGTCCTTGCCGGCCTCGACGACCGCGATGACGCACTCGGCGTGAAGTGGATGGGCCGTCGCCACAATCACCGCATCCACGTCGTCGCGACCCACCAGTTCGCTCACCTGCGTCGTGCCGAAAATGCCGAACTTATCGGCCTGATTCCTCACGCGCGACTCGTTAATATCGCAAACCGCCGTCAACTCGTAAGGCCCTTCGCCCTTCGTCAGTATGTCGGCGTGATAATTCCCGATCAGACCCGCTGAACCGATAATCCCGAAACGAGCCTTCCTGTCCTTCGTCATTTTAATTTCTCCGAAAAGGTGTCTTTGAAATCGCAATACCCTACCACAGTGTCAGGCCACAATCCAGCAAGGACGCAGGGGATAAACGGCAAAAAATGAATGTTGAATGATGAACGCGGAATGACGAATGTCGAAGTAAAAGAGTAAATCATCTGTCTTTTTTTTACTTCGAAATTCTAAATTCCGCGTTCGACATTCGACATTCCCCTGTCCTATGCACCTGCAAATATTTTCGCTATCGGAGCGGAAGATCAGGTCTCTACAGGAGGCTTGCCGGGTCGGCGTCGATGACTATTTCGGCGCCGACCTTGGCGGCGAGTTTCGGCATCCGGCCGACAAGGGCGTTCTGGATATACCCGGGTCGGCGACAGTAGCAGTTTAGTTCGAAGCGGAATTTTCGACGGATTTTGAACACGCCCGCCCGCATGGGTCCGTCGATTCTCACTTCATCTTTGTTTGTGAACAGACGGCGCAGGTATCGGCCAAGTGCGGCTGCGGCTGTCTCGGCGCGGCTGACCTTCTCGTGGCGGAGGATGAACCGCACCAGCCTCACGAACGGCGGAACGCCCGTCGCCTCCCGCTGCGGCAGTTCGAATGCGGTAAAACCGGCGTAATCGTGTTTCAGTGCGAAACGAATGGCCGGGTCGGACGGGTGAACGGTCTGGACAACCACCTCGCCGCCGCGTTTGGCGCGGCCGGCCCTTCCGGCAACCTGGACAATCAACTGGAACGTGCGCTCGGCCGCTCGAAAGTCCGGTATCGCAAGGGCGGTATCGGCGCTGACGATCCCCACAAGCGTTACGCGCGGGAAATCCAGACCCTTGGCGACCATTTGCGTGCCCAGCAGGATGTCCACCTCGCCGGCGGCGAAACGGTCGAAGACTTCGCGGAACTGCTTCGGGCTGGACATCGTGTCGCTGTCCATCCTCGCTGTTACCGCCTCGGGAAATTTCCGGGCCAGCTCAGTCTCGATCCGCTGTATCCCCATCCCGAAGAGGATCAACTTTTTCCCGCAGGCGGGGCATGCCTGAGGAACCTCGGCGGTGGATTGGCAATAGTGACACATCGCCAGGCTCAAGGCGCGGTGAAAGACCATCGTCCGGCTGCACTGCTCGCACTCGAGCTGCCACTTGCACGACGGGCAGAAGACGAAACTGGCGTATCCGCGACGGTTCATCAGGAGGATCGACTGCTCGGACCTATCGAGCGTCTCGGCCAGTTTTCGCCCGAGCGTCCTTCCGATTAATTCGATCTTTCCGGGAGTAATCTCCTTTCTCAATTCCACCAGTTGCAGTTTCGGCATGGGCAGTCCGCCGATTCGCCGGGGCAGTTCCAGCAGTCCGTACCGCCCGGCCCGGACGTTGTGGAGCGATTCCAGCGACGGTGTAGCCGAACCGAGCAGGATCGGGATGTTTTCGATGGCGGCACGCTTGACGGCGGTGTCCCGGCCGTGGTAGCGCGGGACGGTCTCCTGCTTGTAGGCCGATTCGTGCTCTTCATCGACGATAATCAGACCGAGCCGGCGGGTCGGGGCGAATACGGCGCTGCGCGGACCGATGACCGTGGTGGCGTGCCCGTCGCGGATCTGCTCGTAATAGAACGCCCGCTGAGCGCCCGTCAGTCCCGAATGCAGCACGGCCACCCTCGGCAGGCGCCGCGCCAGGCGCTGGAGCGTCTGGGCGGCAAGGGCGATCTCCGGCACCAGGAGGATCGCCTGCCTGCCGGCGGCGATTGTCTGGCGAATGGCGCGAAGGTACACCTCCGTCTTGCCCGAAGCGGTAACGCCGTGCAGGAGAGTCGCACTGAAAGGTCCGGCGAGTTTCGCCTTCAGGGACGCCAGGACCTTCTGCTGGTCGTCGTTAAGGTCGAACGGGTCGGGTTCGATCTGCTCGGCGAGTTGTTCGAGGCTTTGAGGGCGGGATTCTGTGCGAATGAAATTCCGCCGAACGAGCCGACGGACGGTATCGCGCGAACCGCCGGCGTGGGCGAGCAACTGCTCCGTCGCGACAGGCTCGATTCCCTGATTTCGGGCCTCGTACAGTTCGTCGAGGACGCGCCTCTGGCGGACACCCAGCGAACGCGGCCAGTCATGTTTTTCAGCGAGAAGAAATGCGACGGTCTCGGTCCTCGCTGCGACCTTTCCGACCGCCGCCGGAACCATCGCCGCCAGAACCATCCCCGCCGGTGCGAGGTAATACCGGCTCATCCACTCGGCCAGTTGCAATAGATTCTCGTCAAGTTGGCTGGCGGGATCGATAAGTTCAGCGACGGCCTTGAGTTTGTGCCTTCCCGGCGGGCAGTCGATCCTGGCGACGAATCCGAGCGTTTTGCGATTGCCGCGCCCGAAGGGCACACGTACGCGCATGCCCACCTCAGGCCGGACAAAACCGTCGGGCCAGAGATAGTCAAAGGTGTTCCAGACATTCGCCGCCACGGAGATACCAACTACCGTCGGTGAATGCGCAACGTCATCATCCTGAAAAAGCCTGCTCACGCATCCTATGTTATGGCGCAGACAGTTCGTCGCCAAGTTTCAAACTTCGCCGCAATGCGCAGGAGGCCTGCTCGCTTCAGCGATGCAGGTTTGTTCTGAGTACACAGCGGGACGCAAAAAA
>DAOVFI010000614.1 GCA_030673005.1 Planctomycetales bacterium | reverse complement strand
CAGACCATCGGCCCCCTTTCCCCATCCTTGATGCGAAATCGTTGCCACTTTGTTTGGCTCTCCGTCAACTTGGCAGAACGAAGTCGAGTGATTCTTGTCTGAGTTTCAAGAACAGGTAGTCGAGGTCCTGCATCCCGCAGGCGCGGTGTACGATGCGGCTGACGGTGTTGTTGAAGCCCTCCAGACGCCCGGTCGTGATCCGGTGCTTGCAGTAGTTCAGTACCTCCTTCTTCGCCCGCAGCAGCGACCGCGCGAACTTCCGCAACGCCCCCACGCCCGAGACCGCCGCCCAACGACACCACTTGGCCAAGTACTTCGCGGCCGCCTTGGGGTACTTGTAGTCCCACAGCTTCCGCAAGGACTCCTTGAGAATGTATGCCTTGGCGAGGTTCTCGTTGATATGAAGCAAGGCCATCAGGTCACGCGTCTGCTTGCCGGTTCGCCTCCATGGGCTGCGGAACAGGTTGTATCGCTGGCCCTTGATCACGGCTTTGTCTTCGGCGTTGGCCTTGCGCCACTCCGACCGGCGCACCTCGTCGATTACCGCGTGGTAGTTGGCAATGAGATGAAACTTGTCGAAGACGATGTCCGCATCCGGCAGTTCGGCCTTGACGACCTCGCGGTACGCCCCGGCGCGGTCCATGCCCACGGCGACGATCCCTTTCTTCTGCTCATCGCTGAGTTTATCAAAGAAGCTCTGCAGGCTGGCCTTCTTCTTGCCCTCGGCCAAGTGCAGCAACTCGCCGGTCTGACCGTTCATCGCCAGCGTGACGTAGCCGTGGCGTTTGCGGACGGCCTTCTCGTCGATCAGAAGGATGCGAAGGTTGTCGAGGTCCGGCTCCGGCAGGTGCTCCCGCAGGACCTTGCGGTCCCAGCGCCCGGCCGTACGCTCCGAGACCCCGACAATCTCGGGGATGTGGTTCAACGGCATGTACCGTGCCAAGCGGCAGACGAAGTGCATCAGCCGCCGCGTGGCCTTGGCGTGCGGGTCGATGCCGGGCGGATGGATCGTGGCCCAGCCGCCGCAGGCGCTGCAACGGCCCTGGATCGCCGGGTAGGTCACCACCACCAGCCGGGCGGTTCCCAGGGCCAGGTCCCTGGCCGTCTGCGTGTTGGTCCGATTCACCGCCATGGTCGCCCCGCAGGCCGGGCAGGCCAGGCGAAAACGCCGGTCGCGACGAAGAACCACTTGGGCGATGTCGGACGCCATGGTAACCTTTTGAACGACGTATCCCGGGAACGGGAACAACGCACGAATTCCGTGTACATACATGGCTCGACCTCCTGCTCGTCAACGAGTCTTAACAACCCGTTGTCAAAGCAGAGGTTGGGCCACCTTTTCAAGAACATTTCATCTGCAAAGCTGACGGAGAGCCGTTTTTTCGGATTGAGAAGCACCATTCGCCCCCGCGGCGGACCCTGAAAACAAAATCACCGCGCGGCCCGTACGGGCCGCGTATATCAAGGCCGAAACCCTGCCTGCATCCTGCG
>DAOVFI010000375.1 GCA_030673005.1 Planctomycetales bacterium | reverse complement strand
AATCAGAA
Source organism: Planctomycetales bacterium (assembly GCA_030673005.1). Taxonomy (GTDB): domain Bacteria; phylum Planctomycetota; class Phycisphaerae; order SM23-33; family SM23-33; genus DAOVFI01. The sequence goes on along the minus strand of DAOVFI010000375.1, from coordinate 2,913 downwards.
CGATGAGATCGCGGCGATTCGCGCCGAGGTTGCCCGCCTGGAGGCCGAGGTCGCCTCGCGCCTGGCCGTCGTGCGGCACATGGAAGCGCTGGAGGCTGCTTACCGTCGCAGGGATGAACTGCGGCGCCGGTTGGCCCGGCTCGATACTGCCGAGCGAATCGCCCGCGAAGTGGATGAAGTTGCTTTCATCATCGTCTATGACGCCGATCAACAGCGAAAACTGCAAGGCGGACAGGCCTCGGCCATCGCCGCCTACCGCGACGTGATCCGCCTGTTCGGCCAAACCCGCTGGGCTAAGGTTGCCCGGGACAGACTTGCCGAAATAGAGAAGTCATAAAGGAGACTTGTTATGAAAAATCGCAGAGTATTGACAATCGTACTGGTCGTGGTCTTATCGACCGTTATTTTATCCGTCGGCTGCGCCGAGCCGGCGACCAGACCGATAACTGATGCACGTTCGACAACACCGAAGGGCGCCGAACCAGCCGGGCGGCAACAGATGACCGTCCCCTGGCGGATTCGCATCACCTGGGACCCCGCTACATTACCGCTCGATCAGAAAAGAATCATCCACACACTGAATAACCTTACTAATTTCGAGCAGGATGAAGTCCAGAAGTATGTGAAGGAGTACAGCATCACGAGTGTTTCGTTTCAGCCTTGTCTCCGTTCTGAACAGGGCGCTACGAAGCGAGGCTTCCTTGTTGGTAATTATGAGGTTGAACTCACTGACCCGAACAAGCAGACGCAGGCAGGGGAATTCGTCAAAGCCGTCGTTGAGCGAATGCAAAAACTGCTTGTGAAGGAACATAAGGTATCTCGTGAACGGATAATAGAGAGGTGTAACTATGCAGAGAGAGAGCAGGGAGAGGCCAAGGCAAGACTTCGGGATATCCGCAAGCGGTTGCTGGTGTTGACAGATGAATCGATGGGGCGGGATGTGTCCTGGAGGGCGGAGAAGAACAAGGCGTTCTTATCCCAAATCGAGCGTGAATTCTGGCAGTTGGATATCGAGATAGCGGCCAAGGGGATGCGCCTGGAGGCGGTGCGCGAACAGATCGCCCGGATCGGGCGTGAGACTGCCGCAGCGACTACGGCGGCGCAGCGAAAAAAAATCGTCGAGGAACTGGCGCGGTACAAAAGGAAGCTCGAGGAGTCGCTTAATCTGATAGGGATGACAGAGAAGCATCCCACAATCAAGGCGCTGCGCGCCAAGATCGCTTTGTTGGAAGCCGCCCTTAAGAAATCGAAGCCGACGGCGGCGCGCACCGTCAGGGATGATCCCATCACGGTTGAACTGGATAAAATCGTCGAAAAAATCGTCGAGGCCAGGATGAGTATAATTAGGCCGGTAATCACTAAGGTGGTTAATAAAGAGTTATCAAAGGGCGGCCATATTGATATGAGTATAGTTAAGCCACCGGTTAGTAAAGCAGCAAGAGCAGCCCTGGCCGAGGCTGAAGCCGCCTTTGCCGAAGTGAAGATTCAATTGGCCCGGCGGAGGGAGGAAGTTCTGCGTGCAACAACCGGCGGGCTGGAACTGCTCAGGAGGCTCAAGACCGAGCAGACCTTCCTGGTGATTGACATCCGGGAGATGAAAATCCGGCAGAGTATGATGGAGCGGCAACTGGGTAGAGCAAGTAGCGAAAGAAAGAAACTCCTGGCGAAACTGCGAGATCGGGAGCGACTGATTATGCAGATGGAGCAGATTAAAACCGTCGATCTGCCCCTGGCCGTCAAGCAATATGAGAAAGCCACATTGCGGGTTGATAAATTAAATCAGGAACTAAGGTCCCTGGCGCCCCCGACGGTAACAATCGTCAAGTAGGAATCCCGTTTTACGAATCTTTAACATTCCGGGTGCCGTGGCCGCGGTGTTTGCGGCCACGCCAAAGCCGACATGACACGAACGTGGTCGCAAACACCGCGACCACGCCACCGGCCTTTGTTCTGGAACAGATTGAGGTGGGCTTCGCTCCGCTTGACCCACCCTACTATTGGATAGGCGGATATTCCACGCTCATCAGGTACAGGCCGTCCGGTGGGGCGGTCGGGCCGGCGTCGCGCCGGTCGCATGATGCGAGAATCCTGTCGATCCTGTCCGGCCCCCATCGTCCCCTGCCGATCTCGACCAGCGTTCCGACGATGTTGCGAACCATGTTGTACAGAAAACCGCTGCCCGTTACCGCCACAATGATTTCCGAATCGCCCTGCGAGACCTCGCAGCGATAGATTGTCCGGACGGTGTTGCGGCGTATTTCCGCCGAGGTCGCCAGGCCGAGGAAATCGTGCTTGCCGAGAAGCCTGACAGCCCCGGCCCGCATCCGCTCGGCGTCCAGCGATTTCCAGTAATGCCAGACCTGCCCGCACAATTCCACCGGACGGCCTGGTGCGACGTAAATGCGGTATCGATAAGTCTTTGCAACAGCCGAGCGCGAGGCGTGGAACTCCTCCGCCACGTGCTCGGCCGAGAGGATTGCGATGTCTCTTGGCAGGCGGGACTTCATCGCCCGGCGCAGACCACGGAGGGGGATCGAAAGATTCGTGGTGTGGAAATTGGCGACCTGCCCGGCTGCATGTACGCCGGCGTCGGTCCGGCCGGCCCCGCTGACAGTTACCGGATGACCAATGACCCGCGTGGCGGCATCCTCCACGCGCTGCTGGACAGTATCCACCCCCCCGGCCTGCCTCTGCCAACCGTGATAGGCAGCGCCGTTGTAAGCGATTACCAACTTGATGTTGCGTCGGTCGGTCATGCAGGTACAACTATAAGGCCGATCGTTTCGACATGAAAGCGATTGGGCGGATTTTATAAATCCGGGGTTGTGGACAGCCCGCTTTAATTCGATAATTAACAGGTATAAGCGGTAATGATGGAGATCTCACCATGCGAAGGAAGACATGCTTGCTTGT
>DAOVFI010000481.1 GCA_030673005.1 Planctomycetales bacterium | reverse complement strand
GAACCGCTGGTATTTCAACGAGTTTGTCCTTCGCCTGCCGATTGCGGCAGAGAAGGTTATCCGCCGGCTCCTGGAGCAGCGTATCTCGGCGGGATTCCCACTTTCACGCTACTACACCGGCATGGAAAACTCATTGCTGATCGCTGTAACCGAAAAACGCACGAAGGAGCAGATCAACCTGCTTGCCCACGTGCTGGAGGTTTCGCTGTGAGACTTATTTTCGAGAAGTCGGTTCCGGGTCGGCGGGCATTTCGGCCGGCGGACAGTGACATAGGCATCCCGTCCGGTATCCCCCAGCGATTCCTGCGCGATCGGCCTGCGGCGCTGCCGGAACTTTCCGAACTCGACGTGGTGCGGCACTTCACCGAACTGTCCGAGCGGAACTTCGGCGTCGATACCGGCTTCTATCCACTCGGCTCCTGCACAATGAAATACAACCCCAAGGTCGCCGAGCGCATCAGCCACTATCCCGGCTTCGTCCACCTGCATCCGCTGCTGCCTCAACTTCCCGGCGGTGAAATGCTGGTCCAGGGCGCGCTTGCCGTGCTGCACGACATTGACCTGATGCTGCGCGAGATCTGCGGTATGGCCGCCTTCACAATGCAGCCGCTGGCGGGCGCGCACGGCGAACTGACCGGCTCGATGATTATCGCCGCATACCACGCCGACAAGGGAAATGAAAAAACCACCGTACTTATCCCCGACAGCGCACACGGAACCAACCCCGCCAGCGCCGCTATCGCCGGGTATGACGTGCAGACGATCCCGTCCGACGAAACCGGCGTAATGGACGCCGACGCGCTCGCCGAAGCGATGAACGACCGGGTCGCCGCCGTCATGCTCACCTGCCCGAACACGCTTGGACTGTTCAACCCGCGGATAAAAGAAATCTGCCGGATGGTCCACGACATCGACGGCCTGATGTACTACGACGGGGCGAACCTTAACGCCCTTCTCGGCCGCTGCCGACCAGGCGACATCGGCTTCGACATCGTCCACGTCAACCTGCACAAGACCTTCGCAACGCCCCACGGCGGGGGAGGACCCGGGGCAGGACCGGTCGGTGTATGTGAAAAACTCATCCCATTCCTGCCGACCTCCGTTATATGCGATCGGCCGGACGGGTCGTACTGGCTGGATTACGACCGGCCAAAGTCCATCGGGTACATCGCCCCGTTCTACGGCAATTTCGGCGTCATACTCAAGGCCTACGTATATATCCTCATGCTGGGGACGGACGGACTGGAGCGAGTCTCGGAAAACGCCGTCCTGAACGCCAATTATCTGAAGGAAAAACTCAAATCCCGCTTCGACCTGCCATTCGCCCAGACCTACAAGCACGAATTTGTCCTGTCGGCGGCCCGGCAGGCAAAAAACGGCGTCCGCGCTCTGGACATCGCTAAGGCGCTTATCGACCGCGGCTTCCATCCGCCGACGGTTTATTTCCCGCTGATCGTCGCCGAAGCGATGATGATCGAACCGACGGAAACCGAAAGCCTCGAAACACTCGATACCTTCATCGAGGCGATGATGGAAATAGCCGAACTGGTCGATAGCGACCCCGACGAACTTAAATCCTGCCCGCGGACGACGCCGGTCGGCAGGCTCGATGAGACCCTCGCGGCGCGAAAGCCCGACCTGGCGTCTGTGGAATGATATATAGTATGTCACGCCTTGATTTTATGGTGGCACAGGTTTGTAACCTGTGCCGGCTGCACAGGTTGCAAACCTGTGCCACCATAAAAGGTTTGGCGCGCTGTTGACCAAACCAAGGGACTGATTATGCGCACCTGTGACGTAATAATTCTCGGCGGCGGTCCCGGCGGATACGCCGCCGCGCTGCGGGCGGCGCTGCGCGGCGCGAGCGTCTGCTGCATCGAAATGGGTCAACTGGGCGGGACGTGCCTGAACGTCGGCTGCATACCGACAAAGGCGATGCTCCACGCGAGTGAGATTTATCATCAGACAAACCACGCATCGGATTTCGGCCTGATGGTAGCGGGCGCCGGCGTGGACGGACCGGCCTTCATGCGGCGGGTCGCCGGAGTTGTCGCCGGACTGCGAAAGGGAGTCGAAGGACTGCTGAAGGCGCGAAAGGTGGAGGTTATTCGCGGACGGGGTCGGCTTGAATCCGCCGAT
>DAOVFI010000492.1 GCA_030673005.1 Planctomycetales bacterium | reverse complement strand
TGGGCAATCGCCGGTTCCACGCGGGGATGGCGCGAGGGCTGCTGTCGGGGACGCTCAGCGCCGTCGCCGAGGGTATCAGGGGACGGTCATGCGCGTCCTGATGGTGATAGAGAGATTGATTGCCGGCGGGGCCGAGACGGCGGCTCTGGAATTGACCGGTGGACTGGTTGAGCGAGGCTGGGAGGTAACCATAGTCGCCGTCCGCGCCGGCGGGTCGCTAGGCGAGGCGTTCGTCCGCGCCGGCGCCGAAGTTCATGACGGAGTTGCCGGCAGCCGGTTCGACCTGACGTCGGTCGTTCGCATCGCCCGCATCATTCGCAGTCGGCGGATCGAATCGGTCATCATCGTCGATGCCTTGCGGAACGGTACGCTCTTTGCGGCCCTTGGGGCGGTCCTGAGCCGGCGAAAAGTCAGGACAATCTGCTGGTGTCATTCCGTCCCCGACGGCCAGGCCGGGCGGTTCACACGATGGCTTCACTGGTACGTCCGTGCCGGTCTGCTGGAGACCATTGTATGCGTCAGCGATTTTCAACGACACCGACTCCTGTCAGAAGGCCTGCCCGACCGTAGTCTGGTAGTAATCCCCAACGGCGTGGATTTGACGCGATTCGCGTGGCACAGCCGTCCCGGCCATGAATTGTGGCACGGGCGTCCCGCCCGTGAATGCCCAGTGCCTGAAATCATGACCGAGACGCCCGTGCCACAGCCCATGGCCGAGACGGCCATGCTACGTACCACCGACCTGCCTCTGCCGGTGGACAAGCAGATTGTCGTCCAGGTCGCCAACGTTGTTCCGGATAAGGATTTTCAGACTCTCATCGCCGCTGCGACCGACTTGGCGAAGACGCGCGACGACTTCCATCTAGTCCTGGTCGGCGAGGGCACCGACAGCGGTGAAATGGTCCGCGCTATCGAGCAGGTGGGGCTGAGCGGGTTAGTAACACAGGCGGGTCGGCGGGATGACGTCCCGGTTATCCTCGCCGCTGCCGACGTACTGGTGCATTCGACCAAAAGCGAGACCTTCGGCCTGGCGGTCTTGGAAGCCCTCGCCGCTGGCGTGCCCGTCGTCGTCAGCGACGTGCCGGCCTTCGATGAACTGTTCACAGACGAGGTGGAGGGACTGAAGGTCCGCCCCGGCGATGCCGATGCGCTGTCAGGGGCGATCGCGCGTCTGCTGGGCGACCGAGACCTGCGCCGGCGAATGGGCGCCGCCGGACGAAAACGGGCCGAGGACTTCAGCGCCGCGCGAATGGCGGATGAATTCCATCAACTGCTGACGGTGCGTCTATTGTCCGATGATGGATTGGGCGCCATGCCGGGTGCCGTGCCTTCACGCGAAGCGAAGCGGAGCGGGTAGGCACCTGTCTGCCGTCAGGCAGGTGTTTACGCCTTCCGCTTGCTACTTTGCGTAGTAGCACGCTACGTAGCACGAGGCGCTACAGGCGAAAATATGGCACCCAGCGAAGCGATTATAATGCGGATACTTCACATCGAAAAGACACTCTACCGCACCAGCGGCGTAACCAGTTACGTCCGGGCCTTGAGCGGGTTTCAACGCCTGCGAGGCCACGAATTATCCCACTTCGGCTGCACTGATTCCGATGGGCGGGGCGGGCCGGCGGGGGCCTCCGAACCGAACGGCGGACCGGAGTATTTTGATTTTACAAAGACGCGGAATCCGCTGGCGCTGCTGCGGATGATCCACAACGGCCAGGCGGCGGCGGACCTGCGGTCGTTCCTCCGTTGCCAAAATATCGATGTCGCACACCTGCACAACATCTATCACCATCTCACCCCGTCGATCATTCCCGTCCTGGCCGGTCGGCGGATCCCGATCGTCATGACGGTGCACGACTATCGCCTGGCCTGCCCGACGAAGCATTTTCTCAGACCTGACGGCGTGTGCATGCGATGTCTGCCGAACAGGTTTTACCACGCCGCCGGGCCGCGATGTGCGGGCCTGGGCGGAGTGGCGCTGGCGATTGAGAGTTACATTCAAAGGTTCTTCCGCCGCTACTATCAGCCGATAGAACTGTTCCTCTGCCCGACGCGATACATGCGGAAGGTCATGCTGCGAACGGGCCTGCCGGCCGGTAAGGCCGTC
>DAOVFI010000638.1 GCA_030673005.1 Planctomycetales bacterium | reverse complement strand
GTCGGCGGCGGGATGGGACTGCTGAGTTTCTTCGATAACAGCCTGTCGGATGAAAAAGGCGAGAGGCGAACTAAAGACGCAGCGCCTTCGCTCGGCCTGGCAGAGGTGCTCGGTCTGGACCTCGCTAAAATCCCGGAGCGGTCGGCCTATACCTTCCGCATCTCGGGCCACCAGGAGATTGTTACGGTAACCGACCCGGATGAGACGCTCTGGGAGGGGGTGGACCTGACGGGAGACGACCTGCCCGACGGCTCGCCGCTTCCGTCGTTCACCGCATACAACATCCGCATCGCACAGGCCTTCGGCGTTACGCACAAGACAAACGTAGCCGCTGAAACCGCAGAAGTCCTCGCCAGGAGCTGGGGGCATAACGAATACTGGGCCGATACGCCCGAAGGGCAGGTCTATCTGGCGACTAACTCCTTCGGCCAAGGCCGGACGGCGTACATCTCCTACGAGGCCCTGCCGCCGACAGGTCCGCACGGGCTTATCCACACGGACGTGCTGTTCTACTGGTCGTTTCTTGCGAATCTCATCCGTAAGATTTCGCCCCGGCCGCTGCCGAGGGTCGTGCAGATGCCCGGCGGCGTCGCAAATCTCGTGCTGCGCCTGGACGATGCGGGCACCGACGACGGCCACGCCGGCCGGTACGGCGACCCCTACCACGACACCAACCGCGTCCTCGAGGCCTCTCCCTATCCGATGGCCGTGGCGGTCGAGACCGAAAAGATCACCACGCCGCTGGGCGAGGAGCGCCTGCGTGCGTGGGAGTCAGCCGGGCACGTAATCGTCTGCCACACCCGAGGCCGGCACGCAATGAACGTCGATGAGACCGAACAGGTTATCGACCTGCGCGAAAGCAAGGAAACCCTCGAGCGCGTCCTGGGACATCGGGCCGTGCTGTGGAGCATCCCCGGCGACTACAGTTTATCGACGGAAAACACACTCCGCCTGGCCGCCGAAGCCGGCTACGAACTCTGCGGCGAGTACACCTCGCCCATCAACCAATTCCTCACACCCGAGGCTTGCCCGCTGCATCCGTATGTAGTGCGCCACGAGGAAACCGGCGTCTATATCGACGTTGTTACCGCCAGCGGGTGGTTGGCAATCAACCGGTCCCACGACGTCCGGAAACTGGACGAAATGACGGGCCTGTCCGACGCGACGGGCATCCCGTGCATGATCGAATTCGTTACCCACGTCCCGCAGGGTATGGCCGAATATTTCGACGACTGGAAGGCGTTTATGAAAGACATCGCCGTCCGCCTTGAGCGGGGTGTAGTGCGGATTACGACCTTTGCCGAGCAACTGGACTGGGTCAAGGCGCGCGAGTCGCTGTCTATCTCTTCGCAAATGGACGGCCAGGACCTTGTTATCGCTATAACCAACCCGGGCGACCGGCCCGTGCAGGAACTGACCA
>DAOVFI010000238.1 GCA_030673005.1 Planctomycetales bacterium | reverse complement strand
CGTCTGACAAGGTCGGGACGATGATCCTTACCGATTTCCTTCAGTCCAAATCCGGGAAAAAGGAATATAAATACACAATCACCATCGAGTCCGGCGGGAAGAAAAAGACCATCACCGGCGTCAACCCCGGCCCGAAGTGGTACAGGCCCGACCCGAATAAGCCGGCCTACACAATCACCGCCGTGCTGGACGGCAAGACCGTAAGCGAAACGGAACTCATGAAATAGAGCGCCAGTATTTTGTCAATCATCAATTCATGGTGGCACAGGTTTGTAACCTGTGGCAGTTCCACAGGTTACAAACCTGTGCCACCCACGACTCACTCGGCGACCTTGACGATTACCTTGTGAACCGGTCCGTCGCAACCGAGCGGGGCATGTGCGTCGGCGGGGAAATATATCGCGAACCGACCGGGCGCAACTGCCGTCCACGCCTCCGCCTCGTCCGTGAAAAAACCCAGGTCCTTGTCCTCGTCAAATCCCTCATCACCGGCGCAGTCGGCAATCGGCTTCCAGCCGATATCGTCAGTGCCGGAAATACAGAACTGTATGTCGATGTACTTCCTGTGGATTTCCAGCCTGGCCTTATCCTTACCCAACCCGTCGGCGCGGACGACAATCGCAAAGACCCGATCTCCGTCAATCGTGTGTTTTCCTTCGGGCAATTCCGCCAGGTCGTCTCGCAGGAGAAACTCAAAGGCAGGGGCGAATCCGCCGTTCAGCCCTGCGTATCGTTTCCAGTTGTCCAAACAGTCCAGAATCATCTTTCACTCGCCTTTCTCGCCGCTTCTATCATCGCTTTCATGTTTTCCGGCGGTGTGGCCATCGGGTTCATCTCGCCGGTATTGAAAATATAGCCGCCGTCCGAATAGCAAATCCCAACGATACGTTCGGCCTCTTCGGCCACCTGCTGCGGCGTACCGCGCATCAGGACTTCGATCGGGTCAAGATTGCCGCTGAAGCAGTTCTTTCCGGTCAGCGCCTCGCGGACCTCGGCGATGTCGGCCGCCGGCCCGCAGTTGATGATGTCGGCGCCCAACTCGCTCTCTGCCAGCAGGTACGGAATCGCAATCTCGCTGTTGTGAAGATGCACGATCACGCCGTGTTCGTGTGCCTTTTCGATCAGTTTCTTGCAGGAGTCGAAGGCGAAGGTTCTGTACTGCTCCAATGAGAGCATGCCGCTGAAGGCGTTGCAGTCTCCCAGCCAGATTGCGTCCGCACCGGCCTCGACTTGCGCCTTTATGTAACGCGACTGGGCCTGGACGAAGAACTCGCAGGCGTCCGCCAGCAACTCCGGCTGCTCCAGCGCCAGCATCATCGTCTCGGTCAGTCCGAACAGCAGCCCGACCGCACTGTATGGCCCGGCGCAACCGCCCTCGATAAGCACCGTATCGCCGAAATGCTCCTTGATAAGGCGGATGGCCTTGAGTTTTTCCGGCATGCGCCCGTCCTTGTGCGGGTCGGGCGCGCGGAGATTCTCGAGCGTCTCTCTGGTCGCGGGCAGGTAGTCCTTCGTCGCGCGGAGGATGTCGCCTTGTCCTTGCGTGCCGACGCCCAGCGGCTCGAACTCGAAACAGTCGTCCACCTGCACCCACGCCCAGTCGTAGTCGAACTCCTCGATAGCGGCGATCCAGACCTCGGCTATCTTTTCGCCGTCCTGGCAAACCTCTTCGTAGGGATACTTTCCGTACCACTTTACGTCGAATTCTTCGCTGCACGCAAACACCGGAAGCCGCTCGGGCCTTTCCAGCCGAATCGCCCTTTTTACATCCTCAACCACACCATCGTATGCCATTATCTTCTCCCTTCGACAAGTCCCGTCAGATGATCTCCTTCAGGAGGTCGTTATCGACATTTCCGCCGCTGACGACGGCGGCGATTTTCTTACCTGCGATTTGGTCGCGGTGGGTCAGAAGCCCGGCCAGTGTAACCGCGCCGGCGGGTTCGGGAATAATCTTGACCCGCTCGATGAGGAGTTTCATTGCCGCCCGGATGTCGGCGTCATCGACCAGCCAGATATCGTCGATGTACTTCCTGACGATCTCTACGGGCAGTTCGCCGGGCCGGCGCACCGATACGCCGTCGGCGATGGTTTTACCTTCCGGCACGGAGGCGCACCGGCCCAGGCGGACAGATTCGGCCATGGAGGCAAAGGCCGTCGTCTGGACACCGATGACACGGACGGAAGGATGCGTTTCCTTTATCGCTATGAGCAGACCGCTTATCAACCCGCCGCCGCCGATGGGGGCGAAGACCATCTCGACTTCGGGTAAGTCCTCCAGTATCTCCAGTCCGATGGTTCCCTGCCCGGCCATGATTTCCGGATCGTCGAAACTGTGGACGTAGGTTCGGCCTTCGGCTTCAGCGAGGGCGTGGGCGTATTCCGAGGCCGCGTGGTAATCGCTGCCGTGGATGACCAGTTCGGCGCCGTAGCCGACGATCGCGTCGCGCTTGGTTTGCGGGGAGGCTTCAGGGAGGACTATCTTTGCGGGTATTTTCGACAAAGCCGCCGCCAACGCCAGGCCTTGTCCGTGGTTGCCCGATGAAGCCGTAATGACGCCGTTGGGGCAGCGTCCCTGAAGGTGCCTGATCTTGTTCATATTGCCGCGGATCTTGAAGGCGTGGGTCAGCTGGAAATTTTCCAACTTCAGGAATAGTCCGCAGCCAAGGTCGCTGGCGATGTCGCGCGCATCGAGCAGTGGCGTGCGAATAACCTTTCCGCGGATCTCGTCGGCCGCCCGACGGATATCTTTAAGTGTAAGAATGTTCACAGTCGGCACATGCTATCATCATAAACCTTAACCGACAAGACCAACCAGGCGCCAAACGAAACCATCAACAATGAGAAGCCTGATGGGCATTATTACCTGGTTACTCCCTGTAACGGGTGATATCGCTTATTATCCGACAGCCTCAAGCAGAAACGTAAACTACCGCGAAACAGAAAAAACAAATACATCCGGATACTCGCTGCGCCTTTTTCCAGATGGACTTGCGGCTGCTCGCACTTTGGCTCGGATAATGGTAACTTCCAGTCTGGCACGGCTGTTGAAACACAATCAGCGGGCAGGTAAAAAGAATACGCCGGCCCGGGGCAATGAAACCCTCCGGCGGACAAATTGAAGGAGCAAAATCATGGACACGACGAAAACGAGAAACAGCAGGAGAATATGGATTCCGGCGGCGGCGCTTGTCGTAATTGGCCTGGCGTTCGTCGGGGTCGTCAAACTGGCCGCTCAAAAGAAGGTCTTGCCGAAGCCCGCCGCCACACAGAAGGCGCCGGTTGCCACACAGAAGGCGTTGCAAGGGACCGCTCGGATCATCTTCCTGCACCATAGTACGGGCGAAAACGTCTGGAACGGCGGCGTCAAAAAGTGCCTGAATGCGTACAACGCCGCAAACCGCACGAAATACACCATCACAGAGCGGAACTTCCCAGCGGACTCGCCCTACGGGTGGGAGAACTATCCGTACGATTACTGGAACATCTGGGTAAGGCACGCCGGGCCGAGACCGTTTAAGAACGAGCCGACGCTGGAGATGCTCACCCGGAAGTATGAGGTCATCATTTTCAAGCACTGCTTCCCGGTAACGAGCATCGAGGCCGACACCGGCAGGGCGGACGTGGCCTCAAAGGACAAGCGGATCGAGAACTATAAACTTCAGTACGCCGCACTCAAGAAGAAGATGCGCCGATTTCCGAAAACCTGCTTCATCGTCTGGACCGGCGCCGTCCAGGTCAAAAATGACATGGACAAAGCGACCGCCGGGCGGGCCAGGGCCTTCTTCGACTGGGTCCGGAACAAATGGGACGAAAAAGGCGACAACATCTACCTGTGGGATTTTTATCAGTTGCAGACCGAAGGCGGATTATATTTCAAGCCCCAGTACGCCCAGGCCGCTACCGACTCGCACCCGAACGAGAAGTTCTCGAAGACAGTGGCCCCCTTCTTTTGTCGGCGGATCGTCGATGTGATCGTCGGCAGAGGCGACGCGACCGACATCACCGGCAGAGGACAGAAGATGCCCACTGCCGCCGCTACAAAACCCGTCGGCACTACGCCTGTAGCGACCAGACCCAAAGAAACTGAATCGCCGGCCAGTTCCGCAGCCTCGCCGGTCTCGCCGGCGGCGATGGCGGCGATAAAGGCGGGTCTGGAAAAGACCAAAGGCAAGTGGCTGTTCGACAATGCCGAAAAAGCCGCCGTCGCCGGGCAGCGATGGAGCAAGGCCGCCGCATACGCCAAAGACGGCGACAATCACGTCGTGAAGATCAACTTCGCCGGCGGCGAGGAACAGGACTGGGGCGAGTACGGCAAGCACAAAGTAGTGCGGACTCTACCGCCGGTAAAGAACTTCGACCTGAAGCCTTACAAATATCTTGCATTTAGGGTCAAGGCCGATCGCAAGATGTTGGTTGTGCTCGGTCTGGTGACCAGGCTGGATCCGCGCGGCAGGGCCGACCAGCCTTACTTCTCCTTCAACGCCTACGTCCGGCCCAGGCCCGGCGAATGGACCTGGTTAGTGTTTG
>DAOVFI010000643.1 GCA_030673005.1 Planctomycetales bacterium | reverse complement strand
CTCCGCGATTCGGGCCGCCTGGCACGGAGATTGCTCTTTCCTGACAGCAACAACAGGAACCCCTTTCCGTAGGTTTCCCCCGCTGGTAAATCGCGGACCGCCCAGACTTAGGGCTTCGCAGGTCACCGACGGCCTGCTCAGACTTTCCGGCACAGGCCGAGGACGGCCTGGCGGTCCGGCTTCGCCGGGTCTGCCCGGTATGATCCCTTTCGGTCTCCGGAGCCGAACCAAACCGAAGCATGGAACACATCCAACTCAAAACCTGGTGTAGTTCCTACCCTGACCCTGGACTTATCGCCTTTCCTGCTGGTGTTGTCCCTGACTGACCAGCCTTGCCCTTCTGTCTGCGACCCCGACTACAGCCTTGCCCCACGTTCGGCCCGCAGGCGCGATTCTGAGCGGTTGGCCTCCTGCCGGGGACCCCGCGCAACGCGATTCGGAGTTGACAGGCCGCCTCGATGGATTAAGCTGGCGGGTGCGCGTGCTCATCGCCTGCGAATTCTCCGGCATTGTCCGTGACGCATTCCGCTGGCGCGGTGACGACGCGATTTCCTGTGACCTGGTCCGCTCGCTTCGTCCCGGGCCTCATATCATCGGCGACGTCCGCGGCGTCCTTTGCGATGGGTGGGATTTACTCATCGCGTTCCCGCCGTGCAGATTTCTGACCAGGGCTGGTTCGCGGTACTGGAAGGATGACGCCTGGGCTGCCGGGCAGGATCGCGCCGGCCAATTCTGCAGGTCGCTCTGGGAGGCTCCAATCGGGAGGATCTGCATCGAGAATCCTCCGGGTGCTCTGCCGCACTACCTCGGCCGGTTCAACCAGACGTTTCAGCCGTGGCAGTTCGGCCACCCATTCACTAAGCTGACCTGCCTTTGGCTCAAAAGGCTTCCGCCGCTCATGGAGTCCGCCAGGTCGCGCGGTCGGCGGAGCTGGGTCCAGGCCAACAATCCGCATTCGAAGCAGCGTACCCGACGGCGCAGTTTGACGTTCCCGGGCGTCGCTTCTGCGATGGCCGCTCAGTGGGGTTCTCGCTTGCCACATCCGCCAGCTCGCTCCGGACGCTCGCCCGTTATCGGTTAGCGAATATCGCGCGGTGCCTTGTTCCGCTTGACTTTGCGCCTCGTTTCGGTATACTCTTCCCATGAATCACAACGTCCGTTTCCTCTTGGCAATTTCGGGCCTGGCCGCGCGGTCGACGCGGTTCCTGGTGTGCGTCGGTGATTCATATCGCGCGGCCGGCCCTCTGTCCTGGAGGTCCCGTGCTTACATCTATCGGTCTGCCTTCGGATTCTCAGCCGTTTGAGCGGCTCGCGGCGCTTTGCGCGGTAGTCCGTTCCGGCAAGTCGGTCCGCTCGCTCGGGTTCCCTGATCTTGCTGCCTGGTTCCGGGAATGCTCGCGTGTCTT
>DAOVFI010000020.1 GCA_030673005.1 Planctomycetales bacterium | reverse complement strand
CCGACGGCGTGGAACTGGCTCGAAAGTGTGCTCATAGCCGCCGCCAGCAGGACCAGCAGGAACAGCAGGCTGAACCATTTCGGCATTGCCGAGGTGATGTAGGTTGGGATAATCTGCCCGGCGTTACCTTTGGCATAGACGATGGAGATACTCCGACCTTGAGCGATGGGCGCATCCTTCGCGCCGATCGGAACCGATTCGCCGGTGTAGGGCTTGTCTTTATCCAGGACGACCGGGGCCTTCTTGCCTTTGATGTCAACCCACTGGCCGCCGTCGTTTTTCTTCATCAGTTGCAGGACACACTGGTTCTTGTCGGCGTCGATCGTCTTGATTACACGTCCGGTAAAGAGCCGACCCTTCTGGGCGAAGAACACGTTGGAAAGGCTGCCGACCGTAAAAGCGACACCCGTCATGACCACGATGAACACCCCGCCGATCAGCACCGCGCGATTGAGTTCCTTTTTGCTCTTGACCGTCATGAACCTTACAATAAGTTGCGGCTGGGCCAGCACGCCGATGCCCACGCCCATTGCAATTGTGCTGATAACAATCCACCAGAGGCTGTAACCTTGAGCGCCCCATCCGAACTTGGGTGTGCCGGTCCAGCCCTGGTGCCCTATAGCCTTGAGTTTTCCGGGAACCAGGCCGGCCAGGTCGGTCAACGACTGATGACCTCCCGATACGCCGCCGACAGTGATGTACGTCCAGATCAGCAGAATGATCATGCCGACAAACATAATCGAACCTTGCAGTGCGTCGGTGTACATCACGCCCTTAAGCCCGCCTACCACCACGTAGGCCGCTATCAGAACGCTGAAAACCAGCAAGGCGACGATGTACTCAATCCCGAACTGGGCGGCGATGAATTCGCAACCGCCGATAAGCACAGCCGCTGCGTACAGAGGGATAAACAGGAAGATTATCACACCGGAAAATATCTGGATGAACTTGCTGCCGAATCGCCGGCCCAGCAGTTCGGGAAATGTGTGCGCGTCGAGGTGGTGGCCCATCTGGCGCGTCGGCCCGCCGAGAAAAACAAACGCGATAAAGACGCCGACAAAGATGTTCAGGAACGTCAGCCACAGCAGGCTCATTCCGAATAACCCCGCCACGCCGCCGAAGCCGACGATGGCGCTGGTCGAGATGAACGTCGCACCGTAACTCATCGCCATGACGAAAGGATGCACCTTCCTGCCGGCGATGAGGTAATCGGTGGCCGTCTTCGTCCGACGATAGCCAAGCCACCCCAGATAACCAATCAACATCAGGTAGATGATAACGATAACTATCTCAGGCAGACCTACAGTCTGAGCTATCATTTCTGGTTCTCCTGGAGGAATTCCCGTCCCGGCCTTTCGGCTTAACCGCCGGATCCCTGGAAGGGCGCCGGGGCGCTAGAGTTCCTCTTCGACCTTCTTCTCTTTTTCGGCCCAGCGAATGTCTTCTTCGGCGACGGCCTCTTCGCCGCGATTCCAGTTAATCAGGCCGTAGATCACACACAGAAGGGCGCTGAGCAAACAAAGAAGATATGCCAACAATACGTAAAAGTCCTCGATGCCTAACATGGGCTAAAGTCCTTCATGTCTGCAAGAAGATTCCTTAACGATGTTAAGACCGGTATTCCCGACAAGGAAACCGACCGATTTGTGTGGATACATTAACAATATCTTCGACAACTGTCGAAGAATAAAATTAGATTTTTTTCTGCCTGACCGACCCGCCGGCGTGAATGGGTTCGCCTTTTCGGTACACCATTCCCTGAAAAACAGCCACAATCTGTCCCGTTTCATCGGTGACGTTGACAGTGTATGTGCCGATCTTCCTGCTTACGGAGATTTCCACCGCCTCGGCTGTTAGTACGCCGGTACGCACGGCCTTTACAAAAGATATTGTTGCGCTAAGGGCCACAGCCACGGTGCCGTGGGAATTGGCGGCGGCGGCGAAGGTGAAGTCGGCCAGGGTGAACGCCGCACCGCCGTGCAATGTGCCCAGACCATTTAAATGGTGATCCCGAAGTTGCATACGGGCCACAGCCTTGCCTGGCGATACGTCCAGCAGTTCTATGCCCAGGTGCGCCGCCAGCGCATCTTTCTTGAAAAATTCTCTGATGTGCTTCATTTCGGGCCCAGCGCCAGTGTTGTCGTGGCGTTCAGGTTGAATTGTTTCGCAAGTTCGAGGACATTCTTGGACGTAACGGCGAAGATTTGTTCGATGTGTTCGGCCAGCGGTTTACATTCCCGGCGATAGACCCAGTCGAACCCGACCGCTGTCAGCCTGCCCATCGGCAGTTCGCCCTTTAGCGTGGCGGACGAGGCGATCTTGTTGCGGGCAGCTTCCATTTCCTGATCCGTCGGGCCTTCGGTTATGAATTTCTCGTATTCGTCGTGTACGATTTCGACGGCACGGTCCGCCCGGTCCGGATCGGCGCTGATAAAGGTTATAAATATCCCCGTCCCGTCCAGCGACTCGTAAGTGCAGGAAGCCTCTTCGGCGATGGCAGGTTCGATAAGCGCATAGAACAACCTGCTGCCTACGACGTCGCCGACGATCGCAGCCAGAACATCGGCGGCGTAACGTCGATCGTCCTGCGCGCCGGGCGCAGGCGAGATCATCCCGACGTTCTGGCGCAGGAGTTTGGCATCGACGATCGCGCCGGTCCGGCCCGTTCCGGTTGTTTCCAGCGTGTCGCGAGTGACGGAATACTCTTTCCAGTGTCCGCACGTCTGCCGGGCCTGTCCGACCAGTGCGTCCCAGTCGAGGTTGCCCGCAGCGACAAGCGTAACGTTGCCGGGGCTGTAGCGATGATTGAAATAGTCCAGCATGTCGTCGCGCTTCAGAGCCCGGATCGATTCGCTCGTGCCGAGGACGCTGTGCGAGAGCGGATGCTCGCCGAAATGCTCGGCCATGAGTTTCTCGTAAAGACGAAACTGCGGACGGTCTTCGTAGAGGGCGATCTCTTCGAGAATGACCTGCTTTTCGGTCTCGAAGTCTTCGGCCCTAAGGGCGGGGCGCATCATGTCGGACAGGAGGTCCAGCACCCGCTCCTGGAACTCCGGAAGCACGGCTCCGTAGTACACCGTGTTCTCTTCGGAGGTGAAAGCGTTGTACGCCGCCCCCATCTCGTCGAACTCGCGATTGATGTCGAACGGGCTTCGGCGGTCGGTGCCCTTGAACATCATGTGTTCGAGAAAGTGGCTTACCCCGGAAATGGGTAGTTCGGGCGATTCGTCCCGGCTTCCCGTGCGGACGAAGAATCCCAAAGCCATCGAGGCGGCGGACGGATTGACCTCGACGGTTATCGTCAGGCCGTTCTCTAAAATTTCCTGCTTAAACTGCATTTGTATCTCCGGAAAAAGTAATCTTTAGACCGATTTCAGTGGTGGGTGGCACGGTCAAGCGGGGTTGAGGCCGTTTGGCCTCGACCCCGCTTGGCCGTGGATAGTGTATCACGGCCAAGTCTGGCGACTTGACCGTGCCACCCACCCATCAAGTCATTTTCGCGAAAGCACCAGTTCATCCGGTCCGATGGTCAGGGTGGTCAAGTCGTCGGCCGGGTATGCTGTAATGTATTTCATTACGTCTTCGACGGTTATCGCGTCGATTGCCGAAGAAATCTCCTCCAGGCTTCGCAGTCGTCCCAGGTGATACCAATCTCCGGCCAGGGCGTCGGCGCGGGCCAGGGTCGATTCGCCCTGCATTATCAGGGCGCTCTTTAGTTGCGTGCGTGCGCGGGCGAGTTCGTCTTCCTGCACGCCTTCGGCCAGTCGCCGCAACTCGCCGACGGTAACGTCCAGCGTCTCCTGCGCCCGCTGGGGCGTCGTGCCGGCATAGACGAACATCCCGGCGTGGCCCTTGAGGCTGTGATATCTTGCGACAATCGCATAGACCAGCCCGCGCTTCTCGCGGACTTCGGTGAACAGGCGAGCGCCCATCCCGCCGCTGAGAATCATCTGGACTATCCGCGCAGCGTAGTAATGCTCGTCATTGATTGTCGCAGCCGGCCAGGCCAGAGTTATCTGAACCTGCGCGGTCTCCTTTTTCAGGTGCGTCACGCCCCGCTGGGCGGGGGTTTCCTGTACCTGCTCCGGCGACCGGCCCGCCCAGTCGCCGAATTGTTTTTCAACGGTTTTGGACAATTCCTTCCAGTCGAACTTGCCGGCCACCGCCATGATCGTTCCGCGCGGACTAAGGTGGCCTTTGAGGTGCAGCCTCATCGTGTCGGGCTTCATCTCGGACAGGGACTGTTTTGTCCCGAGCGGGTTCCTGCCGAGTGGGTGCGGGTAGAACTTCTCGCGCATCAGCACGTGGCAGTTGCGCATCGGCTCGTCTTCCAGCCCGTCGAGCGCCTGTGCGACCAGGTCCCGGCAGGGTCCGAACGTTTCGTCTGCCAGGGCGGGCCGGCGAATTATGTCAGCGTAAATCTCCAGTACCGCCGGCAGGTTCCGCCCTAACTGTGCGCTCGAGACGAGCAGATGCTCGCTTTGAGCGGCCTCATGGTGCTGACAGCCGAGCGAGTCGAGGGCGTCGTTTATCCCGCGAGTGTCGCGGTCGCCCGCCCCCCGAAGCAGCCAGCACGTCGCCGACGACGCAGCGCCTGCCCCGTCGGGCGGGTCGTGAGACGAACCCGCAGGCACGGCGAACGTCATCGCCGCCGAGGAAACCTGGACCATACGCTGCGCCACCAGCGTCATACCATTGTCGAATTCACGTGTGTAAAATTCCTCTGTCACAATCGCCTGACCTTTCTATTCGAGTATGTCTTTCAACTCAATGACGTAACATTGTAATATAATTCGTCAAATGTGCCACCGCAAAGGACGAAACTTTATTGTCAGGGGACGACAAAAAACAGGATTTCATATTGTCAATTTACGTGTTTTCTTATATAATGAAGAATTGCGCTGTGGATTAATTCGGTGTATCGAGAATTAAGATGCTGCTGAGTGAGATTCTTTGTCCTGATTGTATCAAGGTTCCGGTAACCGCCGGCGACAAGATCGGCGCGATTACGGAGATGGTCGATCTGGTAGATGCCGCCGGAAGACTCAGCGATCACGACCTGATGCTCCGGACGGCGCTTCAGCGCGAGCAGACCAGCACGACGGGTATAGGCAACGGACTGGCGGTCCCGCACGGGAAATGTTCAGCCGTCAGCGAACTTGTCATGGCCGTCGGTAAACCCGCCTGCCCCATCGACTTCGAGAGCATCGACGGAAAGAACGTAACGGTAATAATCTTCCTCGCCAGTCCGCCCGACAGGACCGGACCGCACATCCAGGCGCTCGCCAGAATCAGCAGACTCATGTCCGACCCCAAGTTCCGCCAGGCGCTCGAATCGGCCAGGCTCGCCGAGGAAATCTTCAGTCTGTTCAAAGACTACGAAAACGGCGGAGAAAAATAACTCAAACTGACCGATTTTGTAGCCCGGTAGGGCGAAAGATTTATAGCCCCGTCCGTGAGGGCGGGGTTTCGGAGACGCCAGTGAACTATAAGCCCCGGTAGGGGCGGCAGACAGGCATCGAAGGCCTTGTGCCGCCCCTAACAGGGCTGAACCGAAAAGGCTGCCGATTTTTTCCCGGCCCTCACGGGCCGGGCTACAAATCTTTCCCCCCCTGGCACGTCACGCCTGCCGTAGCCTGACGGCTGACGGGCTATGAAATCGGTCAGTTTGTGTCAATTCCCCAGAAGTTTCTTTGCTTCGCCGACGAGGTAGAAACTCCCCGTTATACAGATGATGTCTTCCCTGCTGACGGCGTTGTTTGCGATGTGGATCGCATCGGTGAGGTTTTCGGCGACCTGGGCGGTCCGTCCTGAAGAGGCCTCGTACTGCTCGGCAAGTTCGGCCGGATCGGCGGATCGCGGATTGTCGCTCGCGGTGAAGATCACCTTGTCGGCCCCGCGCATCAACTTGTCCAGCATGCCGGAGATGTCCTTGTCGGCGGCGCAGCCGAAGATGACCACCATCGAATCGTACGGGATGTACTGCCCGACCGCGCGCATCAGCGCCTCCATCGACGCGGCGTTGTGAGCGCCATCGACGAGGATTCTCGGATTGTCCTTTATCAGTTCCATCCGCCCGGGCAGGTACACCTGCGAAAGGCCCTCGATGGCGTCGCCGTCGTCGATCTCGATACCCTGGCTCTTGAGTTGGTCCAGCAGCGCCAGGGCCAGTCCGCAGTTGACGGCCTGGTGTTCGCCCATCAGCGGCACGGGCAGATGCTCGAACTTGCTGCGCGGCGTGGTCAGGCATATACGCGTCTGGGGTCCCATCTCGCGGGAAGACTCGAAGCGATATGAAAAGTCGATATTTTCGCCGGTGAACAGCAGCGGCGTGTCGAGCTGCTTTGCTGCCTTCTTCAGGACGTTTTTAGCGGCCGGTGTCTGCGGCACCGATATCGCCGTAACGCCTCGCTTGAGGATACCGGCCTTTTCACCGGCGATGGCCTCGACGGTGTTGCCCAGCTGATGCGTGTGGTCGATGCTGATGCTGGTAAAACCCACCACCATCGGCTTGATGACGTTGGTGCTGTCGAGCCGTCCGCCAAGACCGGTCTCCAGAATGACTACGTCCACGCTCTCGTCTGCGAAGTGTAAAAAGGCAATGGCTGTGAATATCTCGAAGAACGTCGGCTTGTCGTCGCCCATTCGTTCAATCTGGACCGCCACCTTGTTGATATGTCGCGTCAGGGCGGCCTGGGTGATAACCTCGTCGTTTATGCGTATCCGCTCGCGGATATCCATCAGGTGCGGTGAGGTGTAAAGACCGACCTTGTGCCCGCAGGCGCGCAGCATCGACGAAAGCATCGTCGCGGTCGAACCTTTACCCTTCGTACCGGCGATATGAACGCTGCGGAGTTTCTTGTGCGGGTCGCTTAACCGCTTCAGCAGCGATTTCATGCGGGCCAGGCTGAACGTGTCGCGGTTATACCGAACGCGCAGCATCTGCTCGTAGTCCGTCTGCGCAAAGAGATACCTCAGCGCAGCATCGTAGGTACGCATGGGTAATCTGCGCGCGGATTTGGCAAGGGGAGCTTTAGAAGAAATTGCCGGTGCCATAGTATTTGGGACTATACCACGACAGCAGCGGTTTTGTCAAGTATTTGAGGTCTGAAAAGGCGAAAAATTCTTTAATTTAATGATAATTAACCCCTTTTGCAGAATTACATTCGCAGGTTCCGCACTTACGCCGGTAAAAAAATGCCGTATGCATCAGCCCACAGATAGCTATCTGTGGGCTGTCCGCAAGTCACGAAAGGACGCTCCGAATCAAATGGTGTCGAGGGATTCACCGGGAAAGGTCGTTCCAGTGATAGTTGCCGAAGTGCCCCATCCGCCTGTGGTTAGTCATATCGGACATCAACGGCGTAACTGTGACAAACCCTTCGGCCAAGGCCGTTACGTCTGTTTCGCTCTCTTGCGGACCGTGCTCGAATTGGTCGGTCATCCGAAACAGCATCTGCCCTTCAGCGTCATTTTCCCGCAGATATGTCTCGCTGATGGCGGCGGTGCTTTGGGGGACGACCTTAACGCCTCGTGGGGGTGTTTTGGACAGGTCGGGGATATTGACGTTGACCAGTTCACCCGCTGCGATGCCTTTCTTCAACAGCCCGTCGAGTACTTGCCGGCAAAGCCGTCCTGCCCGGTGGAAATCCATCTCACCCCCGCCGGCGAGGCTGAAGGCGACCGACGGGATCCCGAACAGGGCGCCTTCGGCCCCGGCCGAGACCGTCCCGCTGTAAAAGACGTTCACGCCCACGTTTTCGCCGGCATTAATCCCCGAAAGCACAAGGTCGGGACAATCCGGCATTAATTCACGGATGGCGAGTTTGACGCAATCGACAGGTCGGCCCGCAACGCTGATACCGTGAAACTCGCCGTCAACATGGACGTGGTCGCAGACTATCGGTCCGTGCAGCGTCAGCGACCGTCCCGACGCCGATTGCGGCGTCTCGGGCGCCACTACCGTTACCTCGCCCATGTCCGCCACTGCCCTGTAAAGGCCCGACAGACCGGGCGCCAGGATACCATCGTCGTTAACCAACAGGATTCGCATTACCGGGTGAGTCTATCGGTACGGACGATGCAATGTCAAACCTCTTCATGAGCAATTTCCGTTGTCCGAAGTAGCACGGAAATTACCATCTTCGTCGAAACGTTCCTTACACGTCCCGCCGGTGGTATAATGGTTATCGTTGGGAACGGACCAATTAGGAAGATGCAAAATGAACGAATCACTTGCAAATCGCGTACGATCAGCCGCCGTTGCAGGATGGTGGACGATTCTCATCATTGGCATCTTTATGATGGTTCAATGGTTTTTCGTCCTGGCGATCCTGAGCATCAGGCCGGCGTGGTTGCTGAGCCTCTGAGGCGGCGGCGACCTGGACTGGCCGGAAGTTCATACGATCATAATATATTTTTTCGGCGCATTTAAACTGATATTGTTCACGTTTGTCATCGTCGTAATCTGGTTGACGCTGTGGTCCAGGCGACTGAAGCGGGACGTGTAGTACGTACGGGTTGGCATTACCCCGCGTTGTCCTGCTAATCCCAAGTCCCCAATCCCTGATCCCTAATCAGTGTTTTATCTGGAACGGACCTTTTGGTTTTTTGGGTTTCTGTCCGCGGAAGTGTTTTCCGGGCATGACGACTTTGGTTTCGAGGGCGGCTTCGGCGGCCTCCTTTTCACGGATGTGCCTGCGGATGAAGAACTGCTCGGCCAGGCCGGCGAACGTCGAGGTCATGAAATACAACGTCAGGCCGGAAGCGGCGTTGTAGAAAAACAGCAGCATCATGCCCGGCATCATGTACATCATCATTTTCTGTGAACTGGCCTGTTGCGGCGACGCCGTCGCTCCGCTCATCTGCGGATTGAATTTCATCTGAATGTACATCACCACGCACAACAGCAGCGGCAGGAGGTTGAATCCGGTAATCTCCCCGATAAACGAACCTATCAGCGGGAGGGTATAACCGTCGGCGAACGGGATCAGTCTGTCCGGTGCGGCAAGGTCGATAATCCACACCGGAAGAAAGGCCGCATGTCGCAGTTCCACCGAGGCGTTGATGCTCGTCCACAGGGCGATCAGGATCGGCATCTGCAAAAATATCGGCAGGCAGCCCAGCAGAGGCGAAGCGCCCTGGCTCTTGTAAAGCTTCATCATCTCTTCGTTCAGTTTGGCTTTGTCCTTCGCGTATTTGGCCTTGACCTTTTCGATCTCAGGCTGGAGTTTCTGGAACCGCATCATCGAGACCTGCTGCTTCTTCATCAGCGGGTGCAGGCAGAGGCGCACGAGTATCACCAGCAGGATTATCGCTACCCCGTAGTTGCCCCCGGTTACATTGTCGCTGAAGTAGTCCAGCAACCATATCATCCCCAGCGACAACCATTCAAAGGCGCACATCGAGCAGCACGAGCGGAACTGGAGCGTACTTTTATAACCAAGGTTGCGGTACAGGGCCGTCTTTTCGAACAGGTCGCGTTTTTTGGGTCCGGCGAAGAGGTCCAGTCGGATTTGGGTGCTCTTGCCGGGGTCTAATTCGTACGCGCCCAGTTTTATCAGACCCAGCAGATTTTTCTGCGTCCCGCCGGAGTGGGTGGTATAGGCCAAAGAGAGAAACTCCGCATTGGCGCGGGGCGCAGCCAGACGCTGGGCGGCGGTCTGTCCGGATTTCTCTGCCTGGGGCTTCATTGGCCGGACGTACGTCAAGGCGGCGAAGTACTTGTTGGTATAACCTATCCAGAGAACTGGTTTGGCGTCGGCTGCGTTGCTGTGTCCGAGGCTTTCGGCCTCGGCCAGACCGGGTGTCTTGTCGTCGGCGTCCTTAATGGCGATGTTCTTA
Organism: Planctomycetales bacterium; assembly: GCA_030673005.1. Classification (GTDB taxonomy): domain Bacteria; phylum Planctomycetota; class Phycisphaerae; order SM23-33; family SM23-33; genus DAOVFI01. The sequence continues at coordinate 6,067 of DAOVFI010000020.1, read as the reverse complement.
ACCTCCAGATCGCCGTCCTCGTAAAGCCCGTAAGTCAGTGCGCGGTGATCCATCCGGGTGCCTTCCTTAGGCAGGCCCGTCGCGGAATACTGCGTAAAGGCGAACTTAACCTTGCCCGCCTTGCGAGGATTGACCGCCTCCAGACGGACATCGATAGAATAACTTCCTGTCTTTAGCGTATAGGTTTTTTTGATGAGCAGGAACAGCTCTTCGTTCCGCCAGACTTTGGCGGTGAATGTAACGCTCTGGCTCTGGATTTCGCCTTTTTCGTTCTTTTCCTCTTTGATTTTCCCCGCCGTCCAGCGCGGACCCGCGAGGTTTAACCATATATTTTTACCTTCGTAGAAGATCGTAACCCGCCGGGTCGAGAGGGGGTATATCTTCTCGTCGCCGGAATCTGCCTGTTTTAGCAGTACGTATCGGCCCTCGAGTTCGGGGTCCTGCTCGACCGCCTTTTCGTAGGTGTCCGGGTCCTGTTCGAAGCGTCGTTTGTCGGCGACCGTCATGAAGTAGTCGGTCAGTTTTATCTCACTGACGGCGGCGCCCTTGCTTGTCAGTCGGGCCTGGAGTTTGAAGCCCGTGTCCTTATCGTTCGAGCCGAGGACGACTTCATGTTCGGGTTTTATACTGACGGGCCAGGTTGTTTCGGAAGGGGCCTTTCGGACATCCGGGACGGACGGTTCGGTATGAGGCGTTTTTTTCTCTGTCGGCGCGGACGCCGCCGGAGCAGTTGCGGACTTGGCCGGCTTGTCGCCCGGCTCCGGCTGGGGTCTGGCCGCACGAGACTGAATGTGCAGCATCAACAGCATCACACCGCCGCCTATCAGCAACGTAATCCAGATAAAGCGTTGAAAGCTCATTTTCTGTCCTTATAACGACCGGCAGCCCCGGTATGGGGACCGCTTTTACTTCCTGCCGGACTCCTGTTGTCCTTTTCCGGTGATTGGGAGATTGTCATTGTAGAGGAAAAGGTGCGCTGAAGGAACATCTCATTTCAGCGAAAAAGGCGGCGGGGGTCCGGTTCGATTCGCGACGGCAGGCTCCCGCTTTACGGCGACACGTATCGGCGCTATTGTTTTCCAGCCGGTTGCGGCCGGTCGGCCCGAAGATGAAGAACCTTACCCATCCGCCGCCAGCGGTCGTAACGACGCTTGAGTATCTCGTTGATGCTGAGGCGGTGAAGGTCGCGGAGCGCCCGGATTATGTAACGTTCGATGTTTGCGGCGGCCTCGGCTTCGTTGCGGTGGGCGCCGCCGAGAGGCTCGGGGACGATCTCGTCGATGACGTCCATGTCCATAAGGTGCCGTGAGGTGAGTTTCATCGCCTCGGCGGCCTCGGGGGCCTTCTCGCCCGTCTTCCACAGGATAGCCGCGCAGCCTTCGGGGCTGATTACGCTGTAATAGGAATGCTCCATCATCGCCATACGGTCGCCGACGCCGATGCCCAGCGCGCCGCCGGAACCGCCCTCGCCGATTACCGCACAGACGATCGGCGTCCGCAGGCGGCTCATCTCGCGAAGGTTCGTCGCGATGGCCTCGGCGACGCCGCGCTCCTCGCTCTCGACACCCGGATACGCCCCCGGCGTGTCGATCAGCGTCACCACCGGAAGGGAGAACTTCTCGGCCAGTTTCATCACGCGCAGTGCCTTGCGGTATCCTTCCGGGTGCGCGCAGCCGAAATTGCATTCGATCTTTTCGTTGGTGTCCCTGCCCTTGTGCTGGGCGATGACCGCGACTTTTTCCGCCGCTATCCGGCCCATCCCACAGCAGATAGCGCGGTCGTCGGCGAAGGTGCGGTCGCCGTGCAATTCCACGAAATCCTTGACGATACGCTCGATGTAGTCTCGCGCCAGGGGGCGACGCGGGTGGCGGGCGACCTGCACAGTCTGCCAGGCGGACAGGCTGCTGTAGGTCTTCTTCAACTGCGTCAGATACCGTGCGCGGAGGCGGCGAATCTCGCCGCTGTGGTCGCGCCCGGCGGCGACCTGGTCGGCCTCCAGCTCGCCGATGTGACGATTGTTGGCGGCCAGCGGCTTCTCGAAATCCAACAGATACTCGATATCGCCGTTTCGGGAACCGTTCACAACCGGCGGCATAACTCGCTCTCCGCTCTAAAGGCTTCCGTAACCCGCCGACCTCGCCGAACTTAATATCGGACCTGCGGAAGCCAATCCTATAATACCAAACAAGGACGCCCGGCGGCGCCCTTTTAACATAGACTGACAACAACATAAGATAACCCCGCACAACAAAACACGCAAAGAAAAATTTGACGCGCGCCGGGTGCATCCAACAGAATGAACCGCAAAGACCACAAGAAGGATGTTTTTGATTATATTATTCTTTGTGTTATTCGTGCCCTTTGCGGTTTTCCGGGAGGCTTTATGAACAAGCCGGTATTTAAGAAAGTTACGGTAATCGGCGTCGGGCTGCTGGGCGGTTCAATCGGTCTGGCGCTCAAGGCCGCCGACGAACGTATCGCCGTGACGGGCGTCGGGCGGCGAAAAAGTTCTCTCGACCGCGCCATGGACGCCGGTGTGATCGACGAGGCTACGCTCTCGACCGCCGAAGGCGTCGCAGGGTCCGATATGGTCGTTCTGGCTACGCCGCTGGGCGCCTACGAGTGTCATCTGTCGGTAATTCGGGATTCGCTTGACCGCCGCGCCGTAGTTACGGACGTCGGCTCGACCAAATCCGTTTCGGTTCGCCTGGCTGAAGCCATCCTGGGGGCGGGCGGTCCTTTCGTCGGTAGTCACCCGATGGCCGGGTCCGAGCGCCGCGGCGTGCAGTTCGCGCGGGCGGACCTGTTCATAGGGGCGACCTGCATCATTACGCCGACGACGAACACGCGCCCGGCGGCGCTGCGAAAGACCGAGCGATTTTGGAAGATGCTCGGGGCGCAGACCGTCGGCATGACCCCGGCCTCGCACGACCGCGCCGTGGCGCGAGTCTCACACCTGCCGCACATACTTGCGGCGATGATCGTCGCCATTCAGAGAAACGCCGAACTGGGCCTCGCCGGGCGAGGCTTCCTCGATACCACCAGGATCGCCTCCGGTGACCCGGAAATGTGGCGGGAGATAATCCTGACCAACCGAAGGCCGCTGCTGACCGCCATTGACGCCGCCGACGAGCAACTGATGCGTATCCGCGATCTTGTCGAAACCGGCGACGCCCGGGGCATCGAGCGATACCTCGCATCCGCAAAGAAGCGCCGCGATAAACTCCTGGCCCGGCAATTGAAGCAGTGGTAGGCCGCACAATGCGACTCCGGAGGTATTTTGCATTTCCATACGCTGCGGCGGGGCGTTAGAATCTATCATTAATGAAGGCGTTTCCTTGAGGGCGGACAAAACTGACTCGTCTTAAACGCAAATTCGGATTCTGGGGCGTTTTCTGCATCGCCGCCGGCGCGATGATCAGTTCGGGTCTGTTCGTCCTTCCCGGACTGGCGTTCGCCAAGGCCGGTCCGGCGATGGTGCTGGCGTACGCGCTGGCCGGAGTGATGGTGATCCCGGCGATGATGTCGAAGGCCGAACTCGCCACCGCAATGCCCAAAAGCGGGGGAAGTTACTTCTTCATCGAGCGTAGCATGGGTCCGCTGCCGGGCACGCTGGCGGGCCTGGCCGCGTGGTTCAGCATCTCGCTCAAGAGCGCATTCGCCCTTATCGGCATTGGTGCGTTTGCCAGGCTGATCTGGCCGGACAGACCGATTGACGAGTGGACAATCAAGTCAATCGCCATCGCCGGATGCGTGCTCTTCACAGTCCTGAATATCCTGACCGTCAAGGGCGTAGGTCGTCTGCAAATCGTTCTGGTCGCCGTCCTGCTGGCGATCATCAGCGTATTCGTTGTTATGGGGATTCCTGTAACGAAGCACGCCCACTTCGCCGGTTTCGTGGATAAGGGTTGGGGCGAGGTTTTTGCGACCGCCGGGCTGGTCTTCGTCTCCTACGGCGGTTTGACCAAGGTCGCCAGTGTAGCCGAAGAGGTCCACCGCCCCGGCCGGAACATCCCCGCCGGGATGTTCCTGGCTGCATTGGTCGTTACCCTCTTTTACATAGCGGCTGCGTTCGTAGTGGTGGGCGTCATGGACGCCGACAAACTTGCCGGTAACCTCACCCCGCTCAGTCTGGCGGCCGGGAAATTCATGGGGCCGACGGGCTTGGTGCTCCTGTCGGCCGCGGCGATGCTGGCGTTCATTACCACGGCCAACAGCGGCATACTGTCGGCCTCCCGCAACCCGATGGCCATGAGCCGCGACGGGCTGCTGCCGGGATTCCTCCAGAAGGTCTCGCCCCGCTTCGGCACGCCGCACGTGAGCATCATCGCCACCAGCGGGTTCATGATAGCGGTAATGGCGCTATTGAGCATCGAGAACCTTATCAAGGTCGCCAGCACGATGAAGATTATGCTCTTTCTGCTGGTTAACGTAGCCGTGCTGATAATGCGGGGCAGCAAAATCCGGAACTACCGCCCGCTGTTTCGCGCTCCGCTGTACCCGTGGGTGCAACTGCTGGGGATCGTGCTGTGCGCGTTCCTTGTCGTCGAGATGGGCGCGGTGCCGCTGATTACGACCGGCGCGTTCGCGCTGGCCGGCGTTATCTGGTATTTCATTTACGTCCGCCGCAGCATCAGCAGGGAAAGCGCGCTGGTCTATATGGTCCGCAGCGCCGTATCGAAGGAGATTTACCGCAGCGAACTGGAGGATGAACTCAAGCAGATAGCCCTGGAGCGGGACGACGTCGTCCGCGACCGGTTCGACGAACTTGTCCGCCGGTGCGACATACTGGACCTGGACGGGTCGGTATCTGCCGAGGAGATGTTCGCCCGTGCGGCCGGCGCCCTTTCCGGGCGGATGGCCATTAGCGAACGGCGCCTGCTGGAACTGTTCCGTCAGCGCGAGGCCGCCTCCAGCACGGTCATCGAGCCGGGCCTGGCCATACCGCACATCATTGTCGAGGGCGAAAAGGTCTTCGAAATCCTGCTTATCCGGTGCAGGGAGGGCGTGCGTTTCAGCGGTCAGGACGAGCCGGTGCGCGCAGCGTTCGTCTTGGTCGGGTCGCGCGACGAGCGGAACTATCACCTCCGCGCCTTGATGGCCGTTGCACACATCGTCCAGGAACCGAATTTCCGCCGGCGATGGCTTGACGCAGCCAACATCGAACACCTCCGCGACATCCTGCTGCTGTCGGGCAGAAAGCGAGACGTGCCGCCGGGCAACTGACAGAATGAACCACAAAGGGCACAAAGAACACAAAGAAAAGAAGAAGTAGAAAGTTTTTTCGTGCTCTTTTATGGCTTGTTTTTTTGTTTTAACCATGGAAAAGACCGACGGAAATCACCGGCGTCGTTTTTTCGTCAAGTCGCTGGACGGCGAGACGGTCGAACTGTCCGGCGACCAGGCCCATCATGCAATTAATGTGCTCCGCCTGAGTGACGGGGAGAAGGTGGAGGTTTTTGACGGCGCCGGCGGGGTTGCAGATGGGACACTATGCCTTCGCGGACGAAAGCGGGCGGAGGTGAACATCCTCCGGCGGTGTCGGGCGCGGGCGCGCCCTGAACCAGTCGTAGAACTCGCTTTTGCCGTCCCTAAGGGCAGGCGTCTGGACTTTCTGGTGGAAAAGGCGACCGAACTTGGGGTCGCTCGCTTGGCGCCGGTAGTCTTCCGGCGAAGCGTGGCGGCGCCCGTTCTGAAAGCCCACGCGATAAATCGGTGGCGCGGAACCTGCATCGCCGCTGCGAAGCAGTGCGGCGCCGAATTCCTGCCGGAGATTGCGGCGATAAAAACGCTGACAGACTTTCTCACAAGCGTCGATGCTGATATAAGGATTGTCGGACACAGCGGCGGCGACTCGACTGTCCCTACAGCACTGAATGATTGGTCGCCGGGCAAAAGAATAACGATCCTTATCGGCCCCGAAGGCGGGTTCACAGACGACGAGACCGACGCGGCGGTCCGGGCCGGCTTTATGCCCGTTCGGTTGGGAAAGTTAACGTTGCGAATAGAAACGGCTGCGGTGGCTCTGCTGGCGTCAGTGAAGGCGTATTGTGATAGTATGTAGGCC